>JBEPWC010000049.1:0-9597 GCA_041642615.1 Sulfurimonas sp.
AGGCCTCTTTTAAAGCCAACTCATCTTTTTTACTTTTGGTTATATCTTCTATATTTGACCATATAAGTTCTTCCCCATCTATATATATAAGTGAGCTTGATAACCTAACGTTAATTAGATTTCCATCTTTATGTATGTACTCTTTTTCATATGCTTCACATGATGTATTATATTTTAAACTTTCAAGTTGCTCCTCTTCTTCTTTTTGGTACTTTTGGGGAGTAATATCCGAGTAATTTAGTTCTAATAGTTCACTCTGCGAATATCCTGTAAGCTTTGAAAAAGCTGGATTAACATCTATTAATTTCCCTCTCTTATCTATTAATGCTAATCCAGTTTTTGATTTGTTAAATAGTAGTCGGTTGTATTTTCTACTGTACTCAATCTCTTCTACAAGTGGTTTTGTGAATTTTATGATAAATATACTTCCTATAATTATTAAAAATACTGCTCCAGCTACGCCATAGATAGTTTCTTGTAGATATGGCTCTCTAATCTCAGAAAGATCTATCTTGACGACAACTCCCCAATTTGCAGACTTAACTGGTTTGTAAGCTGCAAGAACTTTAACACCTCTATAATCCAGTCCGACAAATGATCCAGAATTTCCTTGAAGCGCTCTACGCATTGGTTCAGCTAATTTAGACTTTTTAAAATATATAGACTTTATTCTATCTACTTCATTGTGGCGGTGACGAAGTAAAAAGTGGATCTTTTCACCCTCAAGTTTTGCCAGAGTAAACTCACCACTTTTGCCAAAACCTATAAATTGTTTATGAACATTTATTAAGCTTTGTAAAACTTCATACTCAGTATCTTTTAGTGACATATTATTATTTTGCATTTCATGCTTGAAAATTGTGTTAATAATACCAGCTTTATTGTCAACAATCTCAGTTAATCGATCTTTTTGTTGGTTAAAACCTATCTGATATAGCCTATTAATAGACATACATGTGACAAATAAAATTATAATTGCCATCATCGCAATTAGATAGTAAGGGGAGTGAAGTAACTTTTTATATGTAGTGCTATCGTTTTTATATCTATGCATAACAGCCCCTTTTTAATAGTTGCATAAACTTTAATTATATTACATTACTATTAATTTATATTAAATATATTACTTTAGTTTTGAACTTGGAGCTTTCCAGAACTCTTCATCTGGATGTTCTTGGTATATACCTTTTTTGTACTTTTCATGAGTACGCTCGATCTCAGCACGGATCAAGTTAACTACGGCTGTTTGAGCGCGAAGTGGTTCTGGAAGTACACAGTATTCACCCTCTGTAAGCTCATTATTAAAATGTTCCTGATCAAAGTTTTTACCTAAATATGCAGCTATGTATTTTGCGTCACGCTCTGCATTTCCAAGACAAGATGTGGCACCCGGTGATGGAGTCATGTTAAAGATCAGACCCTCTCCGGTATATATAGAAGCTTCACCAAGCATAAGTTTTTGTTCATCTTTATTTAAAACTTGTGGGCGAACACCGCCGAAACCTTTTGCGTACTCAAACTCTTCCATTTTAAGTCCAGGTACTACTTTTTTTGCAGCTTTTAAGAAAAGGTACTTGTTTAAAAAAGGGATCTCATACAAAAAGTTTGTGAAAAGATAGTTACGTATATCGCTCTCTTTTAGAAGTTTCCAAAGGGCTTTGACTATGTTCATATCAAATCTTAGAGTTTTCCAAAAGTCCATATATGTTCCTGGTTTGTAACGTTCTAGTTTTGGAAGTACAAGAGCAGTTGGACCAAAACGGGTATTCCCATCTGCTAATATATCTGGATCACCATGAAGTGCTGCAAATGGAAGTTTTGGGTTTTGGATCATATAAACTTTACCATTTAGTAGTTTTTTTTGTGTCATATAAAAACTACCAGCAACTGGCAAACAACCAAGGTTATGACCAAATCCCATACGGTGTGCTAAAAAGAGTGAATGTGCACCTGCATCAGTTGCAACAAAGTCAGCATAAAAATTTCCAGTTTCTGTCTTTACAACATAACCACGTTTTTTAGAACGCTCTATATCTTTAACCTCTGTATTTAAAAAAAGATCTACTTCTACACCATCTTGCTTTTTCGCACGCTCGACAAAATCAACTGAGAGTTTTTTAAAGTCAACTGTTGTCCACTGATCTTTTGTTCCTACCCCAACTATATGCTCAGGTCTTTCATTTCCATTTTCATCGTAAACTACGCGGGGTTCTACCTCTTTTAGTTTCTCTTTATCCCACACTTCAAGGTATGGGAAAAGCTCATTAAACTCTTCAAAACGGTGAAGCAAAAACTCCACCTCTTTTTCACCAACACCTAGTGCCATTTTTTGGTGTGAGAAGATCACCTCATTTTGAAGTTGATTGTTTAAGCAGTATCTTTCGATCATCTTAGATGTACGCTTAGTTATAGCAGCTTTTTCTAAGGTGTAGTTAGTTTCAATATCTCCAGCATGGATAGTTTGAGAATTGCTTGTACCTTTTGAGTTTAGGGTTGAGATATCTTCATACTTTTCTATTATTGCTATTGACTTAATGTCTGTATATCTTGCAAGTGTGTAAGCAAGGGCTGCACCTGTTATACCTGCACCAACGATCACTACTTCATAATTTCTAGTTTTTGACATAGTTTTGTCCTTTAAATGTTAGTCTCTATCTCTTCTTTTGGTCTACCAAAATAGTAGCCTTGTGCATAGTCGACACCGGACTCTAAAACTTTGTCATAAACATCTTTAGAACATACAAACTCTGCTACTGTTTCTATATTCATCTTTTTAGCAAACGCCACAATTGTTTGAGTAATAGCTATAGAGTTCTGATCTATATCCATATTTTTGATCATAGAACCATCTATTTTGATATAATCAACTTTAAGTTTCATAAGGTATTCAAAGTTAGAATAGCCAGTACCAAAGTCATCTATAGAGATCTTAGCTCCAAAACTTTTAACATCATTTATAAACTTAAACACTTCATCAAAGTTTTCAATACCCTCAGATTCTATAAGTTCAAAAATTATATTTTTGCTTATTTTAGATGTATCTAGTTTTTTTATAATGTATTGATAAACATCTTTGTTTAATATATCTTCAACAGATATATTTATAGAGACTTTCTTATCTAAGTTTTTAAACACTTCAAAAGTTTTATCTATCATTATCTTTGTCAGCTTATGATAAACTTTGTTTTTCTTAGCTAAGTCTAAAAAGTGGATTGGTGCTATATATGTACCATCATCATTTTTAATTCTAATTAGAGATTCATACTTTATAATTTTTTGAGTTTTACAATCAACTATAGGTTGAAAAACTGGTACGATCTTGTCTTCCTCAATAGCTCTTTTTAGACGTTTACTCCATAAAAAGTTTTTCTCATACTCTCCTGTCATTGCCATAGATTCATCATAAATTAAATAATTCTTTTTGTTTTTCTTTGCAGTTATTAATGCAGTATCTGCATTTGGTAATAGTGAGTTTTTACCATACGATATACCTATAGTAGCACTTATATTTATTTGGGATTTTTCGTCTATAAAAAAGCTGTTTTTTGTGATCTTTTTACTGATTACAGAAGCATAATGAGATATCCCATCAATATCTATACCATCATCGCAAAGGTAAACAAACTCATCAGAATGTGTCCTATAGAGTGAGTCTTTATTTGGTACGCTCTCTTGTAAAAATTTAGCAAAATTAATAAGTAAACGATCACCTGAAGTATCACCATAGAGATCATTAACCTCTTGAAAAGAGTCTATGTTTATGAGCATTAAAGCAGAGCTTTGTTTTTTTTCTAAAACATCTATAAGTCTTCGTCTATTTTTAAGCCCAGTTAGGTCATCGTTATAAAACTGATACTCTATTGAGTCTAACATAGAGTTAAAGACATCCTTTATAGAGTCTATCTCCTCTATCCTATCTTCACTCTCTACTCTTTGTTTCATGTTTTTTGAGTTAGTTATATTTGTTATAACACTTGAAAAATCTTTTATAGGTCTTATTATATATTTATCAAGCTCTATAAAGATAGCTAAAAATATTATCAAAGAAAATAAAGACATAAAGATGATAAAAAAGTTGATCATATAAGTTAGAGATACTTTTAACTCTTTTATAGGGTAGGATACATTTATAACTCCAAGTGTATCTCCGATTTTAGCGTTTGTATGACATTTTAAACAGTTGTTTTTAGCTTTTACAGGGTAGAAGTATCTTATGTTTGAATCTTCATTTATTTTGAGTAACTCTTTTCCTTGCATAGCTGATGCAACTTCTGGTATTGTCTCTCTGGCTTCTTTGTCCTTTTGCATCTCTCCATAAAGTGTAGCTACCAGAGTGCTTCTGTAAACATTTATAGCCATATTATCATCAACACTATTTAGCCGATCTATAATCTCGTTTAGATCATCTTTAGTCCAACCTCTTTGCATAGCAGAGTAGAGGGACTCAAAAACAAGTTCACTCGTTTTTTTTGCATCTATTAGAGCTAGTTCTGAAATAGCTTTATTTTTCATATACTCTGCATATGAGTATGAAACAACTATAGTTACAACTAGGGTAAAAAATATTATTTTTGCAGTTATTTTTGTAAAACTAGTACGCTTACTCAAAATAAAGTCTCAATCATTCATAATCCTAAATAGGGTTTTTATATGTGCCTTAATCTAAATTATTGAAATTATATCAAATATTTTTATTTTAAGCAGTTAAAATAGTGTAAAATACATATATGCAAATAAGAGAACTAGATTTAAAAGAACTACCAGAAGCATATGAAGTTTTGTCTCAACTAAGAGAAGGTTTGACATATGACGAATTTGAAGACTTAGTTTATGAGATGAGGCATAAAGAGTATAAGATGATTGGTGCTTTTGAGGGAGTGGAATTAGTAACGTATGCTGGTGTGTATATACAAACAAACCTTTATCACAAACGCCATCTCTTTGTAGACGATCTTGTAACATATGACACCTTTAGATCAAAGGGATATGGTGATGCTATGATGGAGTACTTGGTAAATTATGCAAAAGTAGCTATGTGTGAAAATATAGTTTTATCTTCAGGGTTACATAGAGAAGATGCACACAGGTTTTATGAAAAGGTTGGATTTGAAAAAAGATCTTATCATTTTACAAGAGGTTTGTAGGGTTATATATTTCTTAGATATATAAGTGTTATGTCGTCTTCAAATTCATGTGAAGCTATGTCTTTTAGAGATTGTTTTATTACTGATGGTTCTTTTATTATGTTTTCTGGCAGATGATTAGCTAGTGTTTCATGTTCGTGTTCTATCACGCCATCTGTATATACCATGATCGACTCCCAGTCATCAAGCTTGATCTCAGTACAAACTGGCAGGTCTGAAAAGTTCATAAAAGGGTTGTTGTTCGATTTTAGCTTTAGTGTTTTATCCTTTGTTCTGATCAAAAATGGATACATTCCGCCAGATGAATATGTGATCGACTTTTTGTCAGGGCTTATCATAACCATAGTATATGATAGTTGTTCATACTCACCCAAAAAGTTTTTAGAGCTTGGGTATGTTTTTTTTATAAGCTCTTGTAGAGTTTCTACTTTGTGAATAGTGTGGTTTAGTATTGAAGAGATCGCAAAAACAGTAAGTGCTGGAGATATCCCATGACCCTGTCCGTCAACCGCATATATAAAAGTAGAGCCGTTTTTCATCTTGTAGATAGAGTAAAAATCTCCACTAACAATATCTGAGGGTTTAAAGATGATCTCATACTCTTTTTCATCTAACTCGTTTATGATCCCATTCTCAAGTTTCTCGCGAGCAAGTTGCTCTTGCTCTGTTTTATATCTGTTTATATCATCAAGTTTTTTGTTTAGCTTTTGAAGTTGCGTTATATCATGGCGGATAGAGATATATTCAATTATCTCATCATTTTCATCTAATATTGGAAATATAGATGCCTCTACAGTGTATTTAGAACCATCTTTTGCTTTGTTTGTGACTATACCATGCCATGTTTTCTTAGCTTGTATAGTATCCCAGAGGTCTTTAAAAACTACAGGTGACATGTCTGGATCTCTAACCATGCTATGTGGCTTTCCTAACAGCTCATCTTCACTGTACCCAGATACTCTTAAAAATTTTGAGTTTGCATAAGTGATCCTACCGTGAATATCAGTTTTAGAGACAATATTTGTCTCATCAACAATGTTTTGATACTGTTTGAGCAATAATTTTTTTTTCATATCGCTCTCAAAATTATTGTTTTTGTCTGTTTTCATGATGAAATTATACCTAAATTAAAGTTTGAGTAGGTACCCTAGATCTTTTACTGTAACTATAGCTTCTGTATCTAGTTTTTTACGAAGTCGATAGACCATGTTTCTTAATGTGTTCTCATCAACATTGGTACCAAATATACGCTCCTCTATGATCTCTTTGCTTATTAGAAAACCAGGACTACTTAAAAGCAACTCTAAAAAACAAACCTCATGTTTACTTAGTTGTATAGTTTGATTTTCAGTGTTTGTAATAGTTTTTGTAACATAGTTGTAGCATAGGTTTTGATCTAGTCTTTTAACAAGCAAGTTATGCTCATCTAGATGTTTTATAACACTTTTTAGCACTGTTAAAAGCTGATCTTGTACAATAGGCTTTTCAAGATACTTTATAAGATGTAGATCCATAACCTTGAGAAGTTTGTCTTTGTCTGTGTGTGCACTTGCCATAACAATGGGGACACTTTTATTTATCTTCTGGATCTCTTTTGCTACTTCATATCCATTTAAAAAAGGCATTACATAGTCTAGCAAAACCACATTTATACTTTGCGACTGAAAAATTTTTAGTGCTTCACTTCCATCTTTTGCTACAACAACTTCATCAAAATAGATCCCTAAAACTTTAGCAAAACTTTCTCTAACTATCCGATCATCTTCCGCATAAAGTATGTTTAGCGATTTTAATATTTTAATATTGTTCTGCATTACTACCCACTATATTTATTTGATCCAAATTGTATATTCTCAATATCATTCTCACATCACAATGGAAACTTTATAGTAAAGATCGCCTTGTTGTCGCTACTTTTTGCTTTTACACTTCCACTAAGGGTTGTAGTTACGATGGTTTTAAGTAAAAAAAGACCCATTCCACCATCTTTTTGTTTGGTTGTTACCTTTGCTTCAAACACTTTTTGTGCATCTATGTCAAAACCACCTGCATTATCCTCATAGAGTATATTTAATTCCTCATTTTCATTGGATACAGATATAGATATGGTGTTTTCTTTTGAATTTTTTTGTTCAAACTGCTCAATACTGTTATCAAAAAGTATTATAAAGATCTGAACTAAAGCTGAGCGAACTACCATCACTTCAAGCTCTTTTGGTATATCTATTTTTACATCTATATGGTTTGAGATTAGCCTATATTCATAGATCTGAACCATAGTCTCTATCTCTTTTTTTAACGCTACTAAAACCTTTTTAGAACTGTTTTGATAAAAGTTATGATAAAAATCTATTGTATTTGACATTGTTTGCAATGTATCGTTGATCTTAGGGACTGTATCTAGGAGTTCTCTTTTAATGACATCGTTACGGTTCATCCCAGCAAGGGTTTGCAAAAACATCGCTCTTGCAGAGAGAGAGGAGAGGGGTTGTTTCCACTGATGGGCTATGTTAGAAACAATACCGCTATATTTTTCAAAATAACTCTCTTGAAGTGAAAGAATTTTTTGCTCCTCTAGTTCATTTTTGATCCTCTTTATCTTCTCCCCAATCGCAAGGGCGAAAAATATCATCTCTAAAACTACCGCTGTTGGGATCGCAAAATAGGTATAATACGCAATATTCATCCCACCTGCAAAAATAAATAACATATATGCCATGCTCATAACATAGATCGATTCACCGACCAAGAAGTAAATAGCCCCATCGATCTTTTTGTACACTCCCCATAGGGCGATACAAAATATCATAAGATAAGTGCTAAAAGAGATCTGTATATAGATCGGTGTGACAAAGTTAAGTGTGTCTCTATCGTAAAGATATCCATATATAAAAGCAATAAGAGCTAAAAAAGAGATAGTTATGATCCCAAAAGAGAGGTAGAAAAAAGTTTTAGAATTTTTACGAAGAGAGAAAAACTCTATGGTAAAAAGGAGTAAAAAGATTATGGTAAGAACAGGAGCTACCCAGGTTAGAAGTGTCAAAATCTTAAGGCTAATCCCAGTATTTAAAAAGTAAAACACCCCATTTGTAGCGTATGTAAATATCCAAACACTAAGCCCATGAAGAACGTAGTATATAAAGACTCTCTCTTTTAGAGTAAAAAATACCATAAAGTTGTAGATGATCAAAGCGATGATAACCCCACCAAATATACCATAAAAGATATTTTCAATTCCATTTATTTGAGTGTAGATATCTACTGGCATCATCTGCCAAAATAGATCCATGCTTCCGAAAGATTCGTATCTTGAGATCAAGACGACCTCTTCATTTGCACCAAGTGATAGATAAAAAGCACTTTTTGTAGAGAGCAGACGTCTGTCTTTTTGTACCCTTTGATCCCCTAAAAGATGTTTATCTATGAGTTTGTTGTTTTTGTATATATACACATCTATAAAATCTGTTCCAGCTCTTAGGTTTCGCAGGATAAAGTCTATTTTTTTATCGCCTCTGTTTTTAAGTGTTGATCTTGTCCAAAAAGCACTTTTGGAGTAGGAGTGTTTAGATATATTTGAAGCATCTGAAAAATCGCCTCTTAATATATCCTCTTTGGTTAAAGAGTGTTCCTTGTCTTCTACGGTTATTTGGTTGTTTATAGTGTTTGTTATTTTACCAGGAGCGAGCTCTAAAGGGTTTGCTAGTATAGACAAGGTACTTATAAAAATCAAAAATAAAAGTTTCATCGAATAACAAATCCCAGATCTACAACTGTCTCAATAAGCTCTGAACCAATTTTTTTTCGTAAGCGATAGATCGCATTTCGTAAAGCGTTGTCGCTTATTTGGTTTTGAAATATCTCACTTTGTATTTTATCTTTTTGCACAAGCAGGGTCTTGTTTTTTAAAAGAAGCTCAAAGATCATGGTCTCTTTTTTGCTAAGTTTTACTTTTTTATCATCTTTGTAAAACTCTTGTTCACATAGATCATAGCGACAATTTTGATCATGAAAAACTACTTCGATGAGGTCATTTTCAAAAAGCATATTTACAGCTTTTTCAAACGCACAAAAAAGTTTTTCTTGAGTTATAGGCTTTTCTATGTAGTGGATCACACCTGCTTCTATGGCACTAAGAAGTTTCTCTTTGTCGCTGTAAGCACTCGCTATAATAATAGGGGTTTTATGGTCACTCTCTCGTATGGTTTTAGCAAGCTCATAACCACTCATGTTTGGCATAACATAGTCAAGTAAAAAGATCTGCACCCTATGCTTTTTTAAAAGTGCTAAAGCCTCAAAACCATCTTTTGCAATAAGCACTTTTTTAAAGTAAAGTTGTAGCGTTTTAGCTACGGTTTCTCTTTGCACATCATCATCTTCAGCATATAAAAGTGTAAGTTGCCAAAGTTTTAACGCATCAAAATCCATCTGTTTGTTCATAAAAGAATTGTAGCAA
>JBEPWC010000050.1:0-4065 GCA_041642615.1 Sulfurimonas sp.
ATAGTCTGTATAAGCATTTTGAGTTTTGTACAGCTCTAAAGTGTCTTTATCAAAAACAAACTTTCTATGACATCTAAATGACTGTAGGTTTTTTTGTAGGTTAACATCTTTACTTATTTTTTTTGAAAATATATTTGAGTTTTGATCATAAAGCATTTTTTTGCTTCTTAGATCAACAACATCAAAGTATCCATCTTTATACTCTAACTCATACTTTTGCGGGTAAGTCCCATCTGCGAGTATTGTATCTAATGCTAAAATTTTTTTATGTAGATCTGGGTGTCTTTGTTGAAAATAGATCATATTTTCTTGGTAATTACTAACTGCTATGGCCTCAATATCTTTCATATATATACCTTTGTAAAAGATGGGGCATTATATCAAAATTTGGATGGAACATAAGGTGCTTTATCAATTATATAAGCAGACCATTTATACTTTAAAGGTGCACCTAAATAATGTTAAATATTGCAGGAAGAAAGGTTGGAGAAGAGTATTCTCCACTAGTTATTGTAGAGATTGGTATTAATCATGAAGGCAGTTTAGATGTAGCAAAAGAGATGGTAGATTCTGCACATCAAGCTGGAGCTGAGATCATAAAGCATCAAACCCATGTTGTAGAAGATGAGATGAGCAAAGAGGCAAAAAAAGTTATACCGGGAAATGCTTCTGTATCAATTTATGAGATTATGAAAAGATGTGCCCTTGGTGAAGAAGACGAAATAGAGCTAAAAAAATATGTTGAATCAAAAGGTATGATATATATAAGTACACCTTTTTCACGTGCTGCAGCTGACAGACTTGAGAGGATGGGCGTAGCTGCGTACAAGATTGGTTCTGGTGAATGCAACAACTACCCATTGATTGAACACATTGCTTCATTTGGAAAACCTATGATTGTAAGTACGGGTATGAATGACATAAGCTCAGTAAGAAAAACAGTTAAAATACTAGAAGAACATAATATAGAGTACGCACTTTTACACACGACAAACCTTTACCCAACACCAGTACATCTTGTAAGGCTTGGTGCAATGCAGGAGTTAGTTAAAGAGTTTCCAAATGCTGTAATAGGACTATCTGATCATACAACATCAAATCGTGCATGTTTTGCCGCAACTGCACTTGGAGCATCTATTTTAGAGAGACATTTTACAGACAAGATGGAGCGAAGCGGACCAGATATTATAAACTCAATGGATCCAATAGCTCTAAAAGAGTTAATAATAGGTTCAAGCGAAATAGCACAGATGCGTGGCGGAAAAAAAGAAGCTGCAAAGGAAGAGCAAGTGACTATCGACTTCGCTTTTGCAACCGTTGTAACTATAAAAAAGGTAAAAAAAGGTGAAGTCCTAACAAAAGAAAATTTGTGGGTAAAGAGACCTGGAACAGGTGAGATAAAAGCTGAACACTTTAACGAGCTTTTAGGAAAAACTATAAATAAAGATCTAGATGAGGGTGAACATCTCTCATGGAGCGATGTAGATGTCTAAGAAAAGGATAGTTTTTCTTACTGGTACCCGTGCTGATTTTGGCAAGTTAAAATCACTTATAAAGATCTCACAAAATTCAGATAATTATGATGTACATATATTTGCAACAGGTATGCATATGAATGCAAAGTATGGATCAACAGTAGATGAGATTGAAAAGTCTGGATTTAAAAATATTTATAAGTTTATAAACCATGATACCATTGAGCATATGGACAGGACTTTAGCAAAAACAGTTGAAGGTTTTTCAGACTATATAGCACAGATAGAGCCAGATTTAATAGTGGTTCATGGCGATAGAGTTGAAGCGATGGCGGGTGCAATAGTTGGCAGTTTAAATAATATACTTGTTACACATATAGAGGGTGGCGAGATATCTGGAACTATAGATGAGCTAATCAGGCATAGTGTAAGTAAACTCTCCCATATCCACCTTGTTTCAAACCAAGAGGCCAAAAAACGTTTAGTTCAGCTTGGAGAGCTTGAAAGCTCAATATTTGTTATAGGATCTCCCGATTTGGATTTTATGAATCCAAAATATTTACCATCGCTAAAAGAGGCTAAGGAGTATTATGATTTAGAGTTTGACAGTTATGCAATAGCCGCATTTCACCCTGTTACAACTGAGTTTGAGCACATAAGAGAGCATGCAAAGATATTTGTTGACTCATTGGTAGAGAGTGGACTGAACTATGTTGTGATCTATCCAAATAATGATCTTGGAAGTATGGAGATCTTGGAAGAGTATAAGAGGATTAAAGAGAATAAAAAATTTAAAATATTTCCATCTTTACGTTTTGAATATTTTTTGCAGCTTTTAAGTAGCTCAAAATTTATTATAGGTAACTCAAGTGCAGGTGTAAGAGAGGCTCCATATTATGATACGCCATCAATAGATATTGGGACAAGACAGCTAAACAGAGTAAAATCAAGCAGTATATATCATGCAGAGTACAATACTAAAGATATATTATCAAAAATAGAGTCTACTCAAAGTTATATAGATAAAAAAGATCCAAGTGTAAAACATCATTTTGGAGATGGCAGTAGTGACAAACAGTTTTTTGAGCTTTTAGAGTCTGGAAAGCTTTGGAGTATCAAACAGCAAAAGCAGTTTAAGGAGCTATCTTAATTTATGAATAAAACTAGAATAATAGCACGCTTAGATGTAAAAAATGAGTTTGTAATCAAGGGTATTCACTTAGAGGGTTTGAGAAAAGTGGGAGATCCTAATATCTTAGCTAAAAAGTATTATGAAGATGGTATAGATGAGATCGTATTTATGGATGCGGTTGCAGCTTACTATGACAGAAACTCTTTAAGTCATATAATAGAAAAAGCTTGTGAAGAGGTCTTTGTACCAATAACAGTTGGCGGAGGTATTCGAACTATAAATGATATACAAACAGCTCTAAATTCAGGAGCTGATAAAGTGGCTATAAATACGCAGGCTATAAATAATCCTGAGTTTATTACAGAAGCATCCAAGGTATTTGGCTCTCAGTGTATAGTTGCTTCAATAGTAGCTAAAAAACTCTCTGATAATAAGTGGGAAGCTTATATTGAAAATGGACGTGAGCCTACAGGTGTTGATGTTGTTGAATGGTCAAAAAAAGTTCAAGCCCTTGGTGCTGGTGAGATCATGCTTACTTCACTTGATAAAGAGGGGACGAAAAAAGGTTTTGATATAGAGTTATATCAAGCTGTTGATAAAGTTACTACTATACCTATAATAGCAAGTGGTGGTATGGGAAAAACAGATGATGCAATTAAGTTAATAAAAAATTCAAATGTAGATGCTATAGCTTGTGCTTCTGTTATTCACTACAACTTAGAAAGTATTCATGATATTAAAAAATATTTTACAGAGAGTGACTTAAAGGTTCGTATATGAATATAGCTATAGTTGATTATGGCATTGGTAATGTCAAAAGTATTGTAAATGCTTTTAAAAAGATTGGGATTGAACCAACTTTGACAAACAACAAAGAGACCTTATTAAAAGCTGATGGGGTTGTTTTACCTGGTGTTGGAGCATTTGCACACGGTATGCAAAGTCTAAATGAACTATCTTTAGTTAAAGTGATTTATGAATACGTAGAGAGTGGAAAACCTTTTTTGGGAATCTGTTTAGGTATGCAGATGCTTTTAGAGGAGAGTGAAGAGTTTGGGGTAACTAAGGGGCTTGGACTAATAAGAGGAAAAGTTGTAAAGTTGTCTGTTAAAGAGGAGACAAAACTTCCACATATAGGTTGGAATGAGATAGATAAAAAAGATATAAACTGGTATGGGACTATTTTAGATGGTATTGAGGACTCAGAAGATATGTATTTTGTACACAGTTATGTAGCTAGTCCTAGTGAGAATAAAAATATCCTTAGTGTGAGTGAGTACTCAGGTTTTGAGTTTTGCTCATCTCTAAAAAAAGATAATATTTACGGGTGTCAGTATCATCCAGAAAAAAGTGCATCTTCAGGGGTGTTAGTGTTGGAAAATTTTGTAAAAATATGTAAGGATAATAGATGAGTGAACAACTATGTCCATAAGCTTATAATAATCTTCAACATTTTTT
>JBEPWC010000050.1:4075-9579 GCA_041642615.1 Sulfurimonas sp.
AGAAGCATATTATGGTCTGCCAAATGAAGTAAAGTTTTGTAAAAAGTGTGTGATCTCAAACCAGAGACCAAGCTCTACAGTAGAGTTTAAAAGTGATAAGGGTGAGAAGAAAAAAGTAATTAATTTTAATGAAGAAAATGTTTGCTCGGCTTGTGTATATCATGAGGAAAAAGAGACAGGGATTGACTGGGATGCTAGAGACAAGAAGTTAAGAGAACTTCTTGAACAGTTTAGAAGTAAGGATGGTTCATACGACGTTATAGTACCAGGAAGCGGTGGAAAAGACAGTGCCTATACCTCTCACATATTAAAATACAAATATGGAATGAATCCATTAACAGTTACTTGGGCACCACACCTTTATACTGATATAGGTTTTAAAAATTTTCAAAACTGGATGCATGTGGGTGGACATGATAATATTTTATATACTCCAAACGGAAAACTGCATCGTGAGATGACCAAAAACGCTTTTCATAACCTTCTTCATCCATTTCAGCCCTTTATTGTAGGACAAAGGATTATTGGGCCTGCAATGGCAAAAAAATTTGGTGTAAAACTTGTTATGTATGGAGAGAACCAAGCTGAGTATGGAAATGCGATAGAGGAAAATACAAACCCTATTATGAATATGGACTTTTTCTCAAATGACAATGCTCTTGATATGAAATTTGGCGGTGTTAGTATGCAGGAATACATAGATAGCGGTAGATATACAAAAGATGATTTTGCACCATACATACCTCCAAATAAACAAGAGCTTATAGATGCAGGTGTTGAGGTTCATTACTTGGGTTATTACCTAAAGTGGGATCCGCAAGAGTGTTATTATTACGCGTGTGATAATACAGGCTTTGAAGCAAACACTATAAGAACTGAGGGGAGCTACTCAAAATACAGTAGTATAGATGATAAAATAGACCCTTTTCACTACTATACGACGCTTATTAAATTTGGAATTGGACGTGCAACATATGATGCAGCCCAAGAGGTAAGAAATGGAAAAATAACAAGAGAGGAAGCTGTATATTTAGTAAAAAAATATGATACAGAGTTTCCAAAGAAATATTTTGAAGAGTTTTTGGAGTACATAGATTCAACAGAGGATGAGTTTTTCCAAACAGTAGATAAGTTTAGAAGTCCACATATCTGGAAGCAGGTTGATGGGGAGTGGAAGTTAAGACACACTGTAAATAAAGATGGGGCAGATGACTAAAAAAATACTTTCAATTATACCAGCAAGAGGTGGTTCAAAAGGGTTGCCGGGTAAAAATATTATAGACCTTGGTGGAAAACCACTTATAGCATGGAGTATAGATGCTAGTCTTAGATCAAAATACATAGTAGATACGGTTGTAAGTAGTGATGATGACACTATTTTGGATACGGCAAAAACTTATGGTGCTGATACATTAAAAAGACCATCTGAATTTGCAAGTGATCTAGCTTCAAGTGAGTCAGTAGTGCAACATGCATTAAAAACAGTAGATAAAAAGTATGATTATATTGTTTTGCTTCAGCCAACATCGCCATTGAGAGATGAAAAAGATATAGATATGGCTTTTGAAAAACTCTTTAATAAAGATGCTACAGCCTTAATATCTGTTTATGAGATAGACAATAAAATTTTAAAAGCCTTTAAAGAAGATAGTAGTGGCTTTATAGATGGTGTGTCAAATAATAAGTACCCGTTTATGCCAAGACAAAGCCTACCTAAAACATATATGAGTAATGGTGCTATTTATATTGTAAAAGTAGATGAGTTTTTGAAAAACAACAGTTTTTATACAGATAAAACAACAGCTTTTTATATGGATAGGGTAAAAAGTATGGATATAGATACAAAAGAAGATTTAGAAAAAGTAAAGAGTTATATAAAATGAAAAAGTTAAATACACTACACCTTGCAAGCTTTAACGGAAATATTGGAGACAATGCAAACCATGATGGTTTTTACAAGCATTTAAACTCTTTAGAGGGTTATGAGTTTTTAATAGATGAGCTTGAAATTAGAGAGTTTTACTGGAAGAGACGTTTTTTCGATAAAAGTTTTGTAGAGCTTGTAAACAGCTATGATCTTTTAATAGTTGGTGGTGGAAACTATTTTGAACTTTGGGTAGAAGATTCACCCACTGGTACATCTATAGCTATAGAGTTAGACCTGTTAAAAGAGATTAATACCCCTATTTTATTTAATGCTTTGGGTGTAGATCCTGGGCAAGGTGCAAGTGAGAAAAATATCCAAAAGTTTAGAGAGTTTTTAGATCTTTTGATTGAGAGAGATGATTTTATATCTATAAGAAATGACGGGGCTAAAAAGGCTATTATTGAACATGTTGGAGAAAAGTATTTAAAATATATTGATCATACAGTTGATGCTGGTTTTTTCGCACAAATCCCTGAACCTAGTGAGTATTATTGTTCAAAAAAATATATCGCTATAAATGTTGCATACGATATGCAGGATGTTAGGTTTAAAAATATCTCATATGAGGATTTTTTGTATACATTTAAAAGTTTTATAGATAAGTTTTTAGAGCAAAACAGAGGGTATGAGGTAGTATTTGTTCCGCATATATTTAGAGATATGACTTTTATAACAGATCTGTTAAATATACTTGATGATGAAACAAGGAGAAGATATATATCTGTGGCACCACTTTTACACGGTAGGGATTCTTTTAAAGAGGTAATGTCTGTATATAGAGGTGCAGATGTAGTTTTAGCAAACAGATTCCATGCAATTATTTGTAGTATAGGGATGGGTAAACATACAATAGGATTAGTAAATTATAGACAAATTAGAGAACTATATGGGGAGTTAAAGTCAGATAATTTTGTTGACGTAACTAAAATAGGTTTTGAAGAAAAGCTACTGAAAATAATATCTTTAAAACAATTTGTTAAAATAGATGACTCAAAAAGTCAATACAAAACGTTTATAAAAAACTTAAAAACTTGGCTTGAGAAATAAAATAAGACTCAAAATCTTATTTTATAACTTTAGTAGATTAATCAGAGTTACTCTCTGAAGAGATCATCTGCTTAAGAGATGCAAACTGAGAGTTGATTTGACTGATCATTGAATCGTATGCTGCAAATCTTTTCTCCATAATTTCGTATCTGTTTGTGAGTATCTGCATTGCATTATCATAACTCTCAGTTAAACTTCTTGCATCTGTTTTTAAGCCAGTTTCAAAGTTACCTAGTAGCTGTCCATATCCTGTATATGATTTTATTTTATCATCGATCTGTTCAAATATACCAGTTTGTTCCACATCATTATCGTTTGTTCCACCCGTAAAGAAGAGTTTAACGCCATCAGGATCGCTTGCCATCTTTTCTTGAAGTACACCTTTATCAAAACTCATTTGACCACTTCTATTAAGGTCTAGACCGTACTGCATTAGAGATTCGCCGTTACTCATAGATGTTATAACACTGTTTAGCTCTCTTCTTATATTTTTAACAAAACTCTCATCGTTAAATACTCCCTTAGCTCCACTCTCTTCATCATATTCAGTCATATCTGAGAGGTTTTGTACTAGTGTGTTGTAAGACTCTACAAAAAGCTCCATCTCACCTACAAGTGGTTCAGTGTCTTGTTTTATATTTACGCTTGAGAAGTCACCCTCTTGTTTCAAGGTTATATTTACCCCAAGGATAAGATCATCAATCTCATTTGTACTTCTTGTGGTTGTGATCCCGTTGTACTTAAATTCAGCATCGGAAGCATTTTGGATCTTTTCATAACCATCTGCAGCACCAGCATCCATAAGTACAGAGCTTAGTGCACCACTGCTATCAGATATGTTTAGTGCTTGATCAGCCCCTGTTTGACTTGAAGATACCACAAGTGAGTACGCACCATCACCAGTTTGAAGGATCGAAGCCTCTATGTTTCCATTTGACTCATCAGTGATCTTTTGTGCAAGATCTGACAAAGTTGTAGTTGAGTCGTAATCTATGTTGTAAGAGCCTATGCTTAAAGTACCAGCACCACCGTTAACTCCTGGATCTGAAACTTTTGCTTCCCTTGAAGCGATCGCTGTAAACTTTGTAACATCCTTTTTAGCTAAAGAGAGAGTCTCAAGTGTAAAAGAGTCAACATTAGCACCAGCACTGACATCTATTTCCGCACTTCCTGAGACATTTACATCTTTGTTATCAAATATAGTGTCATAGCTTAGTGCAGAGGCACTCCCTTTTAGAGTGTTCATAAGAGATGATAGCATTGTAAAAGATTCTTGTTTTTGGTCATTTAAAGACATCTTTTCTTCTATTGGTTTAATCATCTGCTTTTGATCAGCCTCTTTTAGCTGATCAATTACATCTGCAGTTAAAACGCCAGAACCAATACCTAGTGAGCTTATACCAGCCATGATAAATCCTTTTATCTTAAAATTTACATCCTAATTATTTATAGTATACATAATCGTCATTTTTAGAAAATACTTTAATAAAGCCAAGCATAGATTATTCCATAAATTGACAATAATTTAACTCAAAAGTTCTAAATAAAATAAAGTGAGTGTCGATATACTTGCATGAATGACTCAGAAAATAAAAATAATTTAACAAATAAAGGATCAAATATGTATGGAAGTGCTGCTCACGACACTTATGCACAAAACAACGTTGGAATAGAATCACCTGCAAGACTTATTGAGATGTTATATGAGGGCGTGCTTCGCTTTAATGCACAAGCAAAAAAATCTATAAAAGAAGATGACATAGAAAAAAAGATCTACTGGGTCAATCGCTCTATTGCGATCATAACAGAGCTTATATCCACACTCGATCCAGATCAGGGTGATGTAGCGGTCTATCTAGAGGGGTTGTACCAACAAGAGATTTCGCTTTTAACACAGGCTAGTATAAAAGGTGACATAGATAAGCTAGATGAAGTAAGCAATGTTTTTAAAGGTCTTTTAGAAGCATGGAGGGAGACTACAAATGTGGTTAAATGATCTCCAAATTGCTATCATAGAAAAAGATACAACAAAGCTAGATAAGCTTACAAAAGAGCTACCAAGGTTTGAAAATAAAGATGAGATGACAAAAGCATCTTATCTTTTAAAAGAAGCTGCAACACTTCTTTATGAGTTAAAAGATGAAACTTCACACACAATGAATCAGATCAAAAAAAACATGGACTTTATCAAATCTACACAAAAAAAGCCTGAAAATAAGTTAGATGTGAAGTCATAGCTACTTCTTTTTTATTCCAAAGTTTAAGCTTCTGATTGTATATTCACTAACTACTGCACCTTTTCGCATAGTTAGTATATGCTCAACTGCATCTGCTATGTCAGACGTATATAACTTTTCATCTTCTTTATCACTTACATCAAATCGTAAGTTTTCATAAAATGAGCTTTGGGTCATGTCTGGGTTTATGTTTGACACACTCAAAGGTGTTTTTCTAGTCTCTTGAAAAAGTGAATCTCCAAAGGCTTTAAGCCCAGCTTTTGTAGATGAGTAAACACCAGCAAATTTAGAGG
>JBEPWC010000051.1:0-5882 GCA_041642615.1 Sulfurimonas sp.
ATCAAATTTACTTAATTTATGTTTTATTTAAGATTTTGTCAGTGCAAAAGATTTGTAAAGGTCATTATAGCAAAAGCTGCTAGGATCAAAGCAGATACTATACTAAACCATTTAGAAACCTTTTGAGATATCTTATGTCTAGTTTTATGAACAAATAAAGGCATACATAAAACCCACAAAAGTATAGCACTCAGCATCCCAAATATAGTGGTTCTAAAATCTAAGTCTTTTGTAGCTACATAACCAGAAACACTAAGCCAAAAACCTACCGTATATGGGTTTAAAAGTGTTAATATAAAGCCTTTTATATACTGTACTTTTAGCTTTGAGGTTTTTATTGTTGGTGTAGTTTGACTTGGTTTTTTGTCTTTGTTTTTAAAGATCATATATGAAAGGTAGATTAAAAACAGACTTCCAAATACAGATAATATATCTAAAAAAACTCCCTGCTTTACAAATGCCACCAAACCTAATGAGATCAAAACAAGGTATAAAAGATCAGCACTCATAGCGCCAAGACCGATCGCTACAGCACCCTTATACCTTTTGATCGCTTCGTTCATGATCAAAATATTTATAGGTCCAAGTGGCACAGCTGCACCAAGTCCTAGCAAAAAACCTTCACTAAAAGAGAGTAGCATCTATTTTGGATTGATCTCTTTTACACGTCCGACATCTCTGCTCATAAGTCTTACTTTTATCCCATGAGGATGTGTGGGAGACTTTGTCAAAATATCTCTTACTATGCCATATGTAAGGTATCCACTCTGTTGATCTTGCTTTAAAACAATAGCTACGCTCATACCGCTTCTAATGTTTTTTCTCTGTGTTGGATCACTCACATATCTCCTTTTAGTTAGTCTTGATACTCTACAAAGTCTTCTTTTCCTACACCACACTCCGGACAAACCCAGTCATCTGGTATATCATCAAATGCAGTCCCAGGCTCTATCCCACCATCTGGATCACCAACTTCTGGATCGTATATCCATTCGCACACTTCACAAATATATTTTTTCATGGTATCTCCTTGAATTTAATATACAATATGATACCTAAACTTTTATAATTTTTACACCACTTTTTAAGATGTAACATATATATCCATCTGCTTTTTCTTTTGTGATCTGCTCAACTGCTTCTATGTAGTTGCCAACTTGTTGTGCGTGGTGATCAGCGTAGTTCATAGAGCTTTTGTAGTCTATGATATTGTACTTGTTTTGATCATGTTTTACCAAGAGATCTATGTAAAATAGGCTGTTATTAAACTTTAGAGATTGCTCTTTAAAACACTCACCCCTGCAAAGCTCTAAAAACTCTTTATTTTGTAAAAGCATACTAACGCGATTGACTATATCTTCGATCTCATCATCATCTAAAAGATTTCCAAACCTATTTAGCATCATGTTCTTAGCTTCCTCTAAATACTCAAGCGAAAACTCACTTAACATCTCTAGCATAAAGTGAAGAGCTACACCAAAGTTTTGAGCTTTTATATCAGCTTCGATCTCATCATCTTCAACTTTTACTATGTCACTTTGAGGACCGTAGTACTCCTCCACATAGTTTAGTTTTTGCTGTGTCTGCTTCTTACTCTCTTGTTGTGCTTTTTGAACTCTTAGTTCTCCGTGTTTTGCCACTACAAGATCAAGTATATCAAATGTTGAGTCTTTTGATTTTTTGATCACAAAAAGGTTCTCTCTAGCTCTTGTAAAAGCTACATAGAGTGCATTTAGCGAGTCCTCTAACACAAGCTGCCTCTCCTTTTTAAGTGCTAGTGCGTAGTTATTATCAAGCTCATCTCTATCTTTTATGCGAAGGTAGATGTTTTGAAGTTTGATCCCGTCATACTCGTAGATGATCGCATCTTTGTTAGGCGGTGCTTTTTTAAGTCTGTCCATCACGATCACATGTTGATACTCAAGCCCTTTTGACTTGTGAACAGTTAAAACTCTCACCCCACTAAGCTCACTTGCTGCGGCTGAAGTGTCTATACGCTCATACTCAAAAAGCAGAGCCTCTATGTCTTTTACGCGATCAACTGTGCTTAGAAAGCGAAGAAGGTTTGGATCTGAGTCAAAAAGTGAGTATTTTTTTATGGCATCTTTTACAATGTTTAAAAGGGGGGGTTTGTTTAGATCTACACGATCAAGATCTTCAACATCTCTCTCTAGGAGGGCAAAAAAGTTGTGTTTGTAGATATCTTCATTAAAATAAAGATACTTCAAGTACTCCAAGATCGCTTTTACACCCCTTTGGTTTATAAGCTTTGTAGTGGTCTCTGTTACAACCTCTATACCCTCATGCTCAAGATGTAGTTTCACCTCTTCGCCATCACCATTTGTAGCACAAAGTATGGCGATCTCATCTGGCTGAGCACCTTGAGAGAGTAGATTTTTTACCTGTTTTAAAACCTCTTCTAAAACTCCATCGTTTTGGATCACCTCTACATATCCACCTTGTGCTTCTTTGCGAACTAGTTGGGCTTTGTAGTCTTTGATCTTATTCTCAAACACACGGTTTACAAACTCTATAACCTGCTTTTGTGATCGGTAGTTTGTTAAAAGCGGCTGGGTTTGTGTAGAGTTCTCTCGTGCCACTTCACCAAAAAGAGCACTTACGCCACCGCGAAAACGGTAGATCGATTGTTTAACATCGCCCACAAAAAAGAAGCTTCCATTTTCAAACACACCTTTTCCAGATGTGATCTCGTTTATCAGCGGTTTTAGGATCTCATACTGCATGATCGATGTGTCTTGAAACTCATCTAAAAGCATATGCTCGATCTGCGAATCAAGCCTAAAATATAAAAACTCACTATCTACTCTTTCTTTTAAAAGGTGGTGAACTAAAACTGTTACATCGTTAAAACTTAGCTCACTGTCATCTTTATAGAGTGCTTTTTTGCTCTTTTCATATATGTCTACAAGCTCATTAAGTGCGTAAAAAAAGTTTTGCTCGCGTGCACGGTTATGATCTTTGATCGCATCTTGTATAGTGGTTAGGTGTCTGTCCATCTCAGGCGTGAAACACTTTGCAAATGTTCTGTACTCCATAGTCTCACGACCGATCCAACTCTTTTGGATCAGATCTTCAAAGCTATTACCCGTTACACCTTTTAGTGCAGTTGAAGAAGCTGCTTCACATGAGTTTACGATCGTCTGCATCTGTTTAAAAGCCTCAAGTGCTTTTTGTTCATACTCCTCAAGTGAGTGTTTTTTAAAACTGATGTGAGATAGTTCTTGTCTTTTTGTGTAGAACTGATCTAGTAGTAAAAAGATGTCACTTAGTCTTTTTTTCGACTGCAAAGAGAGTGTGATCAGTGTCTCTTTTTTACCCGCAACCTCTACCTCTTTTAAAAAGCGTGAGAGGAGTTTAAGTTCATGCTGACTTGCCATGGTAGAAAAATCTGGCATCAAAGATACATAAAGTGAAAACTTGCGAAGGATCTGAGTAAAAAACGCATCTATAGTCATGATCTTAGTGTTTGAGTTTAAAAACTCCGCTAAGATTTTTTTACGCTCACTTAAGAGGTGTTCTTTTGAGTAACCTGTAACATCTGCGATCACATCCAACTCACCACGCGACTCTAACTCTTCTAAAGTCTGTACTACACGCTCTTGCATCTCTGCTGCTGCTTTGTTTGTAAAGGTAAGTGCTAAGATCTTTGAAGCAGATGCACCTTGAAAAAGTAAAGAGAGGTAGCGAACGACAAGCATAAATGTCTTACCGCTCCCCGCTGAAGCTTCGTATGCTAGGTTGTTTATAAGTTTACTCATGTTCTCTCACTTTGACATTTATACCTTTGTATAGTATAATTACTACATTGGATTGCGGATTCGCGATCGGCACTAAGCTCTGGCGGACTCGCCGGGGCTTTTTTGCTTTTAAGGGTATATTTTAAGCCCAACACCATTTACAACTCCATATCCGTTTTTATGAAACTTACTCTTAATTATCTCATAAGCTCTATTTTCTTGTTCAGGTTTTAATACACTTAACCCTATCGGTCTAGCTACTAAATCAGCTAACTGTAAACCTGCAGAGTTACTCATTTTATTTGCCATTACAATCTTAAAAGGCATTTGATTTGCATCAAAGTTTTGACCATCGGCAATACGTCTAAACTCTAGTTCTAATTCTTCATCCTCTTTTTTGCCTCTTTGCTCAACGATAATATGTGTAGTTTTATGAGTTTGTTCTTTAGATTCTAAAAACTTATATGCTCTTTCCATACAGTACTTTAAAGCTATATCATATGGGTTATTAAGCTTACTATAGAGTTTATCTTTTCTAATAATTGTAGCTATAACTGTAAAATCTTCTTCCTCAATTATATTAGTTAATTCTTCTATAAAAGCATTTTTTTTACTTTTAGGTCTTAATGTTTTAAATACACCTTTATCTCTTCGTATCTCATTTTCATGCAAGATAACCATGTCATGACCGAAATGTTTAAACTTAAACTCTTTTAGCTTTGTAACTGCACTTTGTGAATAAATGTCTTTGTTAAAAATACAAAATGCTAAAACAAATATAGGATACTCTTTATTTATAGAATCTAATGAGTGATCTCCACTCTCATCAACATAGATAATATAATCGCCATAGTTTTTTTCAGGCATCTTTATTATCCAATAATATTCCACTTTCTACAAAGTTATTAATACGTTTTTGAACTTGTTCACTAACATTTTCTCTGTACTTTAATTTAACTTCCAATTTCCAAAATAACCAAATTAGATCAGAATATTTATCAACTTCTTTTAAATCTTCTGTTAACTTTTCTGTTGGCTTTCTTTCAATCTTTTTATCTGGTTCTTCTATTATTTTGTATTTACTTTCCAGTCCTTGTTTTATAAAGTCTATTAACTCCAACTTTGAATTTCCATGTTTATATAATTGTTCTATATTTATTATAAATTCTTTTAATGTGTTAATAGATATATCACAATAATAAAAATTTGATGCTAATGTCTTTGTTTCTTGTGTTGGAGGATAATCATAAAATTTAAAAACAACATGACTAAGATTGAAAATTATTACTGTTAAAATAAAATATCTTATCTCTACATCTGACATATCTTGATTCTTTTCAAGATACTCTTCAAGATGTTCTAAAATATTTTTATATATTCTAGCATTTAAAACTTTCATTTCATCTATTGCATTTAAGACTGTATTTTTGTATTTTTGATCAATATTATAGGTACTAAAAACCATTTCAAATAGCTCTTTAGATGTAGGCTCAAATTTTAAAAATTTATTCACTGATTTTTCTTTAATTTTTGCAAATATCTTTTTATCTTTACCCTCAAAAACTTCATCATTTAAGATAATAATTATAGTAGCTTTATACTGTAATGATAGATTTGTTATAAATCCAAATAAGTCATTTAAATCAACCTTAATTGATTTTCTTTCAAAATCATCAAAACAGATTATCAAGCCATTCTTCATTAGCTTTTTAGACTTATTATCTTTTGTAGATTTATTAATACTATGTATGTATTCTACTATCGGTGTTATTTTTGTACCTGTATAACTATCAATTGTTTCAGAAGTAGAAGAAAATGTTGAGAATAGTTTTTCTACAGTATTCTCTTCATCATTATAGTTCCCATTACTTCTGTTATAAGCTTTAAGAAAAACCTCATTTTCTATTTCAGACAAAGAGCTTTTTCCATACAAGCTAATATAAATACTCTGCTTATCTTTTTTTTCTAATTCAGTTTCAATTGAGTTTTTTGAATCATGCCAAAAATATGTTTTCCCACTACCCCATACACCAGAAAGCATAATGACTTTTCCATTATTTCTATCATTAAGTAAATAAGCTTTTTTACCAACCAAGTATTCTTTTATCTCAAGTAAATTTGCCA
>JBEPWC010000051.1:5892-9479 GCA_041642615.1 Sulfurimonas sp.
TCTTATACTCACAAAACAAACAGTTTTTTTCATCTTCTGTCTTTTCAAAGTTTATCTCATCGCGTGCAAGCATATCTTTTATGTTTGACTCTAGTACTGCTAATTTTTCTTCTAAAAAAGACTCTTCAACTAACTTGTTTTCATTTAGATCATAGTATGCACACCTTATGTTCTTTGCTTGATCTTTTACAAGCAGGTAGTAAAACTCCAGCTGAAAGTCTGTGGCTTCTGTAAAGTTCTTTTTGGTATATGTTGGGTACTTTCCAGTTTTGTAGTCGATCACATAAAGCTCATCGCCCCTTTTGTCAAGCCTGTCTATCTGACCTACAAGTTTTGCGCCTGCAAACTCACACTCCATACTTTTTTCACAACTCTCAACTACCCACCCATCATTAAAATGCTCAATTTCATGGGTGCTAAAACCTTTCATCTTAGTCTTTTGCAGATCCATAAAATACCGTTGGATCTCACACGTTTTATCTATTTTAGAATCAAAGGCTTTTTCTATATCTTTTTGCAACTCTTTTTGATCATTGTAGCTTTGTTTTTTAGTGTACACATCATATAGTGCAGTGTGGACTATATTTCCTATCTCATATTGTTCGATCATATCTGTTGGTATATCGTGCTGCGATATATGCTCAACAAACTTATAGTAAAACTTTCTTTTACACGTCAAATAGGTCTTAAGCCGAGTTGCTGAGAGTGGTGCTATCCTAAAGTCGTACTTTTGAATGATCTCTTTTTCAACCGCTTTTTGGTTTAATAACTTTTGACTAAAAAGTATGCTATAAAGCTGTTTTTCATCCTCTTCTTTGCTCTCTTTTATCCCTAACTGCTTTAAAAACCTAGACCCTGAACTCTCAGATGAGTTCACATAAGATATAGCTACCTCTTTTGAGTTGTTAATCAGCATCTCATAGTAATGTTTTTGCAAATTTTGTCTGTCTGTAGTGGTTGGAAGGTTTGCTAACTCCCTTATGTGGGTGTTTAAAAATATATCTTTGTCACTTCGTTTGGGGACATTTGAATCATCAAAGTCAACTATGATCACACTATCAAACTCTACACTTCTACTCTCTAAAACACCCATAACAGTTACTTTTCCACCCTGTACGTCATCTATACTTAGTTCTGCAACTCTTTGCATAAAAATGTTTAGTACAGACTTTACCATCATCTCATCCATAAGATATAATACTTTTGAAAACTTGTAAAGCTCCTCTTCGTAAGCCTCTAAAATATCTTTTTGTACAATGTAGTCTTTTAAACACTCCAAATATCCGATCAAATCTACTTCAGAAGCCTTTTTGTAGTAAATTGAGTGTAGCTCTTTGTAGAGTTCATCACCTTGCCTATTTAGTCTTGCAAGGTTTTCTTTTGAATCTTGATCGATAAACTCTAGTGTAGCTTCAAGCTTTTTATAAAAGCTATTCTCCCTAAAACTATGCCCCATAGCAAAGTTAAAGTTTCCTATCTCATCAAAACTTTTTAGCAAACTTGAAAAGTTTTCATCTGGTACTACTACAGCTATTTTTTCTGCCGAGTAACCACAAGATATAAACTCATACACCTTTTGTTTTACAAATGCAACTTGAAGTGCTGACTCACTAAAACTTCTACAGCTTACCTTTTTGTTAGGTGCTGTTTTTTCTTTTGAGATCACCCTGTTTTTATTTAGCGAGATTGTATACTCATACCCAGCCTCTAACTCAATGCCTAGTTCACTAAGTTTACTTTGCATCTTTGTGTTAAACATAGTAGTTGTAAATAGCAGATAAATGTCGCAGTACTCTTTTGCTTGATTTAGCAGTTCTAGCTCAAAGTTTGTAAGGTGCCCATCAACTTTTATAACAGTGCTTTTAAGAGTTTTTGCATAGTTTTTGTTAAATCTGTATAGCTTAGGTAAAAAAATCTTATCTAAGATTTTGTTTTGCATACATAGCTTTTCATACCTTTCATACAAGATCTCTAAGATCTCAATATGCTCTTCAAACTCTGCATAGATATCACTAGATGCTAAGTTTTTGATCTCAAATCTCTCTGCACTAAGCTCTTCAAAAAATTTAAATATATATGAACTGTTTTTTGTAAAAGTAAAAAAGTTTCTCTCTATTTGTAGGTTTTCAAAAGACTTAAAATCTGCAGCCTTTAAAAGCATAATCACACGGGTGTCATCATCTATTGGCTTAAAACTATCGACTATGGTAAGCTTACTTATAAATTCACCCATAGTTATAAATGAGGGAAGAAAAAGTGATTTTTCTTCTATCTTTAGACGCTCTTGTCTGATAGATCTTGAGGTTGGTAAAACTATGGTTGAGTAGTTCATGTTTTACCTTTACGAAAGATTAATACTCTTTAAACTCTTTTTTGTACTCTTTTTTAAACTCATCTTCTCTAGTAGATGTTTTTATGTTGTAGTAACCAGTATCATTTGCAATATCTATTTTAGCAATGATATTCCATCTACCCTCAACTGGTAACTTAGTATTACTAAAAGTATATGTCCCATTTGAAACTTTAGGACTAGTTAGTTCTATATTGTATTTTAAAGTATCTGGTCTAGTTAGCAGAATTTTTAATTTTGCATTATCTATAGCATTTTTATTCTTATCGACTATTTTATAAGCAATCTTTGTATCATTGTTTACATTTAATCCACTATGCAAATATTGTATATCATACTTTTTATCAAAAGCTATTTGTGAATTTATTAAATCGTTTGCTTTAGCATCTGCTTCATGGTAATTCAACATCTTTTCATCGCTAAGTTGAACAGGTGCATACTGCGTGGTAACGAAGATACTAGCTACACATGCACTAAATATCCCAAATATTGAGATCCCAATAGCATAAGGCCATAGTCTACCGCTTTTTAATAATTTACCCATTTTTCTTCTGCCTTCTTAAATACAGTTTTCTCTTTATATACATGTAAATTGCAATAAGGATAATACCATAAAATATACTCTTAACGATAAATATAGATATTTGGTTTGCATTTCCAACAGCATTTTCTAGCTCAATGTTTTTTGATTTAGCTATTTGTTCTGCTATATCTGCATAGCCATTAAACATAGCACCACTATATTTTCCTACAGTTTCACCTTTTTTAGACTTTTGTGCAAGAAGCGGAAGTATAGTTCCCCCACTGCTCATATCTGAAAAATCCATGTTTAGTAGTGCTACTACAAAAGCTTGAACTGGTGATGAGATTGGGCTGAGTACTTGTCTTTTATCGAAGTACTCATATAAAGATGTTGGATTGGCTAATATATCCACTTGCGAATCCATCTCAGAAAAAGTAAGTAGTACTGTTGGTAAAGAAAAGTTTTTCATAACCTCTTTTTCGTACTCAACTATAGATGTGTCAACAGGTAGTTCTTTAAGCATCAAAAGCCTTAACTTTATACCTGTTTTATCATATAGTTCTGTACCTAACTCTTCAACTGACTCGTTAAACTTCGGATTAAAGACAACTTCATCTTTATATAAATACTCAGCAACTAATGTGTTTTGAAAAAATAATGTGAAAGCGAGGGCTAAAAGCCCTCTTTTTATATAGTTCAAGAAAGACCTAACCT
>JBEPWC010000052.1:0-9477 GCA_041642615.1 Sulfurimonas sp.
TTTTCTATCTCTATAAGTTTTGCATAGATTGGAGCCATAGTGTCTACAGCCTTCTGTGGGGCTGCTTTTCTAAATGCTGTGTGCGAGATTATCTCATCGCTCATAGTGTCACGCTTTGGTTCAAACTCTGTCACAACCCAGTAATGATCACCACTTTTTGCCATGTTTTTTACAACTGCTAATATGTTTCTCCCTTTCTGTATACGATCCCACATCATTTTAAAAACAATTTTAGGCATATCTGGATGGCGAACTATTGAGTGGGGAGAGCCTATAAGTTCAGGCTCTGTATATCCAGAAACTTCTACAAAGTAGTCATTTCCATACTCTATAATACCTTTTGTGTCTGTTTTAGAAACAATATACCTCTTTGGATCTAGCTTTATCTCTTTGTTGGTAGGTGTAGACATTTAATCTCTCCATTTTGATAGTATTTGGCAAATTTAATTGTTTTATGCAATAATTTCGTACTAAGAGAACATAAACTATATTAAGAATATAAACGCTCTCTTATATGTATAGTATAGAAATTTATTTTAAAGAAAATTAAATATGAATAAGAATGAAACATTAAAAGCGATTTTATCAGCAAAAAAAGCTCATCTAGACAGAATGAATAGAGTTAATGCACGTTTAAATAGTGAATCAGATGAGGAACTTACTATAGTCTCAAAAAAAGAGTGTGGTTTTGGAACTTGGTTTTACTCTGATCATAAACTAAAGTCGATGTTGGGTACTCAGTTTTACGACAATCTTGAAAACTTACATTCTAAATGGCATATAGAGTATCAAAAACTTTATGAGTTGTGCTATAAGAGTAGAAATAAAAAAGGGTTTGTTTCAAAGATTGTCAGAAGAAAAACAGTCTCACAAATGGCACTTGATAAGGCTAGGCTGTACTATAGTGATCTAGAGATAACCACAAGTGAACTAGTAAGAGCAATAGACGCATCTTATAGGCGTTTAAATGCACTTAATGAATCATATTTTAAATAGGTTAAAGGTTTTCTGTAATACGACCTTGGACTATGTGAATATCTCTTTTTTCCAGCTCTTCTAATGTATCTGTATCCATAACACCAGTAGCTATTAGATCGATCCCAATAGAGTCGGTTATAAGTCTAAGTGCAGAGAGTCCTTGCTCGCTTTGGTTTAGATAGTAATCAGCTTCACCTTTTATATATGCTGGTCTTAGATCTTGTAAGTATTGGTAGTCATGGCTCTCACCAATAAACTCAAAAACAGCCATCTCAAAATTGTATCTCTCAAGTAGTTCTTTATATAGTTTAATAGATTCTGAGTTTTGAGATATAAGTTTGTCGGGCATCTCTATTATGAGTTTAAAAGGTAGTTTTTGTGCATATTTGTCAAAAAGTTTAACCATATAATCGTAAGTGTCTTTAGGATATAAAAAGTCATAAGGTAGTCTTAGTGAGCATGTAGAATTTTTAAGTTCTATATCTGGTTGGGTAAAGATCATATCTAATATTTTTGTATATATATCTTTTCCAAGCCCTGCTTGATTGGCAGGTGCCATAAACTCACCATAATAGTAGGTTTTACCATCTACGCTCATAGATATGCTCAGTGCATTATGCACATCTTCTTTAGTTTTAGCATCTACAGCTTTGTAAGATAAAAATTCAAATCCATTAAACTCAATAGCTTTGTTTATAATATCACGCCAAGCATCTTTACCCATAACTTCAGTAGCATTTTCTGATCGATCAAGGTGGATTTTTGCATCATTAAACTTTGCTTTTGCAAGTGCATTATCCGACATAGAAAGTAGCTGTGCGATTGTTTGCGTATAGTTATATTCATACAGCCCTATAGATACATAAGTTTGTTCTGTATCAAGACCAGCATCTTCTACTGCGTAACTCACAGCATCACGAATTGCCTGTGCAAGATCTAGAGCATCTTCGCTTTGGCAATCTGGTAGAAGTATAGAAAATTCAGTACCATTCATCCTAGCTACTATTGAGTTAAAGTAGTTATTTGCGTGCGTTTTAAAAATATCTGCAATAGTGCAAAAGAGTTTATCAACATCTCTATGACCAATCTTTTCATTTGCTTCAACCACACCTGAGAGTGCTACAAGCATATTTACACCACCCTTAGATGATGCATCTAGTTTTAGATATTCTGGTAGTTTATCTACAAGGTATTTTCTGTTTTTCAGTTTTGTAGATTGGTCTATATACTCCATCTCTTTTTGGCGTTTAAGCTCTTCGTTACCCTTGTCAAACATCGCTTTTACTTTGTGAACCATAGTGTTCATACCTACTACAACATCTCTAAACTCTTTTGTTTTTGGTATGTCAGTTTGTGTTATAAATTCGTTTCTCGAAACTGCTTCAGCTTGAAGTTGAACTTTTTTTAGAGGTTTTAGCACTGTATGGATAAGAAAATTTAAAATTATTAGACCTATGGTGGCTAAGATTAAAAAAGAAAAAGTTAGATTTTTGAGCACAGAAAAGAGTTGAACCTGAGCATAAGAAACATCGCTTTGTACATTTATAAGCCCAATAGGACTCCATCCAGCTGAAACATTAGCCCTTGCAACAGGTGCTTTTATATCTATTAAGTTTATAAACCACTCAGGCACATCTACACTTTTTGTATCAGCTTGTCTTTCAAAGAGAATGTTTCCATCTACATCTTCTAAAGATATAAGTTGGTAGTTCCCACTATCAAAGTTAGCATTGATCATAGTTGACATCATGGTTATGTCACCATCAGCACCACCAAGTGAAAGACTTAATGAGCTTGCAGTATTTTTTGCATCTTCAAAAAGTCTTTTTTGAACACTATCGTTTGCACTTTGAAAGTTTAAAACTAAAACTGTGGACAAAAGAACTATCAAGAAGATAGATAATAAAATTGCTATTTGTTTAAAGAGTGTCATGTGCGAGTCCTTGTGTTGAGGTCATTTTATCAATATCTAGCTTAATCATGTTTGATACCATGTGTTAAAAAACATCCTTTAATTGCTTTTTTGTAGAAATATAAGAGATACTTTTAAGTTTTTGGTTTTCAAACTTTAATACAGTTACTTGTTCATCTTTTTTTGGAACTTTTGTTTGAAACTCCTCTTCATAGTGAAGGTATATTGTGTGCTTAAAGTCTCTAAGGGCTGGTAAGGCAAAAAGTTTTGTTATGATATATGGCATCTTATTTATATCTGCAATATAAACCGCTTTATTTTTTTCTAAAAAATTACTCTCTTTTGTAGATAGATACTCATTTACAAATTCACTTACATCTTTTTTAAATGTGATCAAGACAGTTTTTGTGTCTTGAGGTACTTTTAGCTCATGTGCATTAGGTGTTTCATACTTAAAGCTCTCTAGCCTCTCTATAGATGAGCCTACATTTATGCTTTGTGCTGATAAACAAAGTGTGCTAAGTATCAATATTAAGAGTGTGTTTTTCACTATATTTTCCTTTTCTTTATATCTTTTAAGAGTTGATCCCACTTTTTATGGGATTTTTTTTGTTTTACTTTTTTCCCTGTTCCAACTCCTGTAGCCTTGTACAAAGAGTCTCCATTAAAGTTATAGATCGGGATAAGATCTTTTCTTTTTGAAGCAGGAAATATCCTAAGGTTGGTGTTGTCAAGAACAAGTGGTTCACTTTTTGGTGTTTTAAAGTATGTTAAAACCATGTGTGGGGCTTTAAATTTTGTAGATCTTACATATGTGAAAAAAAGCTTTTTTGTGTCTACTCCCAAATATTTTAGTGCAAAATACTTAGCTATAACATAGTCTTCACAATCACCCCTGTCTTTACCTAAAAACTCATAGGGTGTAGCCCAGTAGTCCTTTTTGCCATAAACTTTTATATCTGGTGCATATTTAACACCGTTGTAAAAATCATTTACAGCTTTTAGCTTCTCCATATCAGAACTATTTTTTACACTATCTAGGGTTTTTTGCAAAAAGAAAAATCTCTTTTTTGCAAACATATTGTATTTTTGACCTATTTTCTCAAGTGTTTGTTTATCTACATATGGCTCACTAGCAAAAGTGTTACAAAACAATAACAAAACTAAGGCTAAACTCTTAAAAATCATATCCTATTATAGCAGGTTTAATATTGTCGTTTATTAAACCCAGATGTACCTTTTTTTGCTTTAACTTTTACATCAGCTGCATATGGCTTAAGGTAGTTTGGAACTGAGCGACCCTTTAGTTTTAGCATGTCTTCTATCATCGGTTTTGCAATGGCTTCTGGTGCAACACCTTTTAGATCTTTTAAATATGTGAACAAAAATTCACCAAGTCTTACAAGTGAGATCTTGTAGGTTGAGTTGGTTTGATCATATATCCATATTGAAAATTTATAAAAGTTTTCATATACACTTTGATCCTCCCATAAAAGTTTTACACTCTTTTTGAAGTTGCCGCTATTGTATGTTAGATCCCAAAACCTTGCAAAGCGTTTCATGATCTGGATATCTTTAAAACTTAGATTGTTGTTTTTTAAAATATCATAAGGTGGGTGATCGCTATAAACCATCCCATGAACAAGATCATGTCTGTTTATATCTGTACCAGAGAGTTTTTTAAGTATACCGATCTGGATCTCACATGAACTAAGATTAACTAACTCATCTAAGTTATTTGCAAAACTTTCTAAGGACTCACCGGGCAGACCTACTATGAGATCAAGGTGTATATGTGCATCTGTCTCATCTTCTAAAAAAGTTATATTTTTTTTGATCTTCTCAAGCTTTAGGTTTCTAGAGATGTTTTTTGCAACATCTAGGTTAAGTGTCTGAATCCCGATCTCAAGCTGCAGTGCACCATGTGGAAATCTTTTGATCTTGTCTTTTATAGAGTCTGGAAAGTGATCAGGGATCACTTCAAAGTGAGCGAAGTAGGGTGGCTGTTTTTCCAAAAAGAAGTCTAGTATCTTATTTGCGGTTTTTATATTTATGTTAAAAGTTCTATCTACAAACTTAAAAGCTCTTGCACCCCTATCCCATAGTTTTTGAAACTCATTTAGTGTTTTGTCAATATCAAAAGTCCTTACACGCTCATCGATCGAAGAGAGACAAAACTCACACTCAAAAGGGCAACCGCGTGATATCTCAACATATATATATCTGTTTTGGATATCCTCATCTGTGTAAAATTCATAAGGGAGTTGGATCTCTTTTAAAGCTGGCATAGTTTGCTTTATGATCTTTGTTCCATGTTTGGTTTGTTGAGAGCTTTTTATACTTTTACAAAGTTCATAAAAAGCTATCTCACCCTCACCTTGGATTATATAATCAGCAAGTGAAAAATCAACCCTAAATGGCTCATGAGATACCTCTGGTCCACCAAGAGTTATGATTGTTTTAGGTGAGACTTTTTTTATTATCTCTATAAGCTCTTTAATCTCTGAAGCGTTCCATATGTAGACTCCAAGTGCGATCATATCTGGATTTTCATCTAGTAGTTTTTCAGCTACACTTTGCAAGCCATCGTTTATGCTAAATTCTAAGATCTTAGTGCTTTTTTGAAACTCTTTTAGGTTTGCATAGATATATCTAAGAGCTAAAGAGCTGTGCGTATACCTAGAGTTAAGGGTGGAGAGTATTATATTCATAGACCTACAAGCTGTTTTGTGACTTTAAGATCTCAACCATCTCTTTATGGATCTTTTCAATCTCTTCTAGTAGTTTCTTGTCATTTGTCTGATCGGTATTTATGATCTCATATGCTAGTTTATGGATCTTGTTATGAAGGGCATTTAGATCTTGAAGAGTTTGGTTTGAAAAATGTTTTTTTGCATCACCACTTAACCATTTGTAAAAGTTGCATCTATCGCTACTTATCTCTTTGTTAAATGGGTTTAACTTAGGATCATCAACGTAGTTTTCAATGGATTTTATCCACTCTTTATGCTCAACCAATGCGTAAAGAGACGAGTGCTCGTGGAAAAATTTCTTCGAGTTTTCCTCCCACGAAACAGGACCTTTGTATGCACCTATCCACCCCTTAACCTGCTCAGGTGACATAGGTTTTGAGAGTACATAGCCCTGAGCTTGATAACATCCAAGTTGGATTAGGACATTTCCGTGTTCTTCACTCTCAACGCCCTCAGCTATTACATTACATCTAAAAGCCTCAGCTAGTGCTATGGTAGCTTCTAAAATGGAAAGACTTGCCCTATCATGAAGCATATCCATTACAAAACTTTTGTCTATTTTGAGTGTGTTTATGCTTAGATCTTTTAGGTATGAAAGTGTAGAATAACCAGTTCCAAAGTCATCAAGTGCTATCTGAAATCCTAGCTCTTTAAAAGTTGAGATCATCTTATTGGCTTGTGTAATGTCATCAAAAGCATGTGTCTCTAAGATCTCAAACTCAACATCTTTAGCGGAGATATTAGGGTACTTTTTAAGTAGAGACCTTAAAAGGGAAAATGTTTTTGCCTCTTTAAACTCATGTGCACTTATATTTATGCTCAACATAAAGTCATATCCATCTTCACGCCATTTAGAATACTGTTTAAATGCATTGCTGATCACCCACTCGCCAAGTAAGAGCATAAGCTCTTTTTGAGGATTTACTACAGGTAAAAACTGATCTGGAAACATCAGACCTTTTTGAGGGTGTTGCCATCTAAGGAGTGTTTCAAATCCTATGATCTTGTTGGTACGCATATCTACTTTTGGCTGGTAGTATAGTAAAAAGTCATTGTTCTTTAAAGATAGCTCAAAATCTTGGATGATACGAAGATGTTCTTTTGATGATGCATCAATATCTAGATTAAATATATGGTACTGATTTTTACCAAGTTTTTTTGCATCATACATCGCCTGATCTGCTTGACGAAGAAGTGCTTCTGGTCCTATCTCTTCAGATTGTGGGTAAAATGTAGAACCAATACTTGCAGTCATTAGTATAGATTCGGTTTTATCCTTTGGATTTATTACATTTTGCTCAAGTGTTTCTAAAAAATTGTTAAATATAGGGGCAATATCACTTTTAGGGTCAATGTTTGCTATTGCTACAACAAACTCATCTCCACCGATCCTCGCTACAAAGTCCTCTTTTCTAAGGGTATTTTTTATTCTTTTAGAAACCTGTATAAGTGTTTTGTCTCCAAGTTCATGTCCAAATCTGTCGTTGATCTCTTTAAAGCCATCTAGATCGATGTAAAGTAGTGCCATATGGGTGTTGTTTTTAGTGGTCTTTTCCATAAGGTCTTGGATATACTCTGAGAATAAAAATCTATTTGGAAGTCCAGTAAGTAAGTCGTGTTTAGCAGTGTACTCTAACTCTTTGTTGTGTTGAACCTGTTTTGTAATATCTGTAATAAAACCAACAAAACGAACCGCCTTACCATCTTCGTCAAAAAGAGCCTTACCCCTACTTGTCACCCAGATATAACTACCATCTTTTTTGATCATTCTATATGTATTTTCATACTTTTGTGATCCACGCTGATCTAAGTAAGATTCTACTTCAACAGCTGCGTTAGCTCTGTCCTCTGGATGAACAAGCTTGTTCCACTGATCGATCTCATTTGAGATATCACTTTTTTCATATCCGAGCATATTGTAAAATCTATCTGAAAAAACAATGGTATTGTTTTGTATATCCCAATCCCAAAGGCCATCTTCTGTACCATCTACAGCAAGTTCAAATCTGTCTTTTTCATATCTTAGTTGTTTGTTTTGCTCACTGATCTTTAGGCGTGATTTTTTGATCGAATCTAGCATAAAATTTATAGTTTGTGAAAGTCTTGAGATCTCTTTTGGACCATTTTGCGAGAGCGATCCAGTTGGGATCCCATACTCATCTTGCTGGTTAATAGTGTGTGAGATCACAGATATTGGCTTTACTATAAACATATATATAGCTATAAAAAGAGTTATGATCAGTATGGATGAGACCAGAAAGAAGTCTAAAATAGATGCTAAAATAAGCTCATCAAGCTTTTTTTGAAGCTCTTTATCTGAGATATACACATTTATGTTTCCAATAACCTTGCCACCTGAGGAGATTATGTCTTTGTTTTTATGCATATAGGCTTTTTTGATCACTTTGTTATGCTCAATATTGTTGTGATCAAAATCTATTATTTTATTGTTTTTGCGTATAACCCCACTAATGTAGGCTTTATCTCCAATTATCTCACCCATATTGTAGTCTTTTACAACTATTGCTATGTAGTTAGACACCCTCATCTGGTTTAGCAAAGTTTTGTTGTAGTTGTTAATGGAGTATGTTTCTAAGTCACTTGATATGTTTTTTATTAAAAGGTTTATCGTCTCTGTTGATTTATTCTCCATTTGAGCTAGAGTTTTTGACTTTATCTCATTGTAACTTGTCCTTGTATGCAAAGCTAAAACCACTAGTACACTAAACATAATAGTTAAAGCTAGAGTTAGGTACAAAGATGGTTTGTATTTATATGGCATATTTTGACCTATTCACTATCTAAACCTAAAACATTTCTTTTTATAGTAGCGAGGTTTTCTTCTATGTTATCTTTAGAGATTGCCAATACACTTAGCTTTTGGTTATGTTTGACATCTAAACCATTTAGATGCAAGCTTAAGCTCTCCAAAGCTTTTTCACCCATTAAAAAAGGTTGCTGCATGGCAGCTCCAACTAAAATACCCTGTGGAATAAGCTCTAAAAATATTGGCTCTGCATCAAAACATATAAGTAGTATTTTACCTTTTTTACCGGTGTCTCTGATCGCATCTAAAGCAGCTTTATATCTGTCTGATCCTTGTAGCCAAATGGCTCCAAGTTTTGGGTCTTCTTTTATAAGCTTTATGGAGAAGTCGTATGTTTCTTGGTACGAAAAATCGACTTGTTGGTAAAGGTTTGAGCTTTTAATGTTTTTTTCAAAGAGTGCTTTTAGAAAACCACTTGTTCTTTCTTGCCCGTTTTTACGCCTTTGTGGTATAGCAATGATCCCTACAGTTGTATCTTCATAACCTTTTTTATACATCTCTTTGGTTAAAACTTTGCCTATTTTATAAGCTCCATTTTTGTTGTCTGAAGATATAAAAGAGACATACTCACCCCCCTCAGTTCCAATGTCTGAGATCACAACGGGTATGTTTGCGTCTTTTAAAAGCTTTAAAATGGTTACAGCAGCAGATGAGTTTGTTGGTGAAAGAATTACCCCATCACTTTTTTCTCTAATCGCTTTAACGGTGTTTTGAAGCTCTTTTTTTGCTAAGTTGTCTGCACTAAAGACATCGATCTCATAGCCTAGATCACGAGCTTTTGATTCAACACCTTTAGCCATTATGCTCCAAAAAGGTATCCTCAAATCTGATACTATATATGTTATTTTTTTACCCTCTTTAGCATCAGCTTGTAGAGTCGTAGTACAAACAACTAAAGCCAAACCAAATATTAATAAAGCATTTTTTAGCATAATAACCCTTCTTACCACCAATATTCTACTTGAATACCTGTATTATACCCATTATTTGTATTAGCATAGCTATCT
>JBEPWC010000053.1:0-9416 GCA_041642615.1 Sulfurimonas sp.
AGCTGATGGATGATTTTTTAAAAAATCATCCATCAGCTCAAAGCAAAGGGTAGTTCCAAAACTAATTAGTTTTGGAACAAGTTAAGATTCCCAATCAAGTTGGGAATGACGATGGATTTCAAATATTAAAATCATAAAACTCCCTTCGGGAGTAACTTCGTCTCTACTTTGAGCTCCCGTGAACATTTTTCTTTGAAAAATATTCCTTTCGATGGAGATGAGGACTAAAACGGTTTAAAAACCACCAACCAAACCACAATTATCAAAATAACAGTAGGTACCTCATTGTAAGCACGGAAAAATTTTCCACTCTTAGTACATCTGTCTTCTGCAAACTTCTTTCTATATAGACCCAAAGAGAAAAAGTAGATCATTAGTATAACCACTAAAAGTATCTTAGCGTGTAGCCATGCATTATTTTTGAAACCTATCTCAAAAGCTAAGTAAAAACCACTTAGTACTGTTGCCCACATCGCCGGGACTCCAATGTACTTATAAATTTTTAGCTCCATCACCTTTACAACATCGCAAAAGCCTTTATTTTCTATATTTTCTGCATGATATACAAATAGTCTAGGCATATAAAAAAGTGCCGCAAACCATGAGATCAGTGAGAGAATATGAAACCATAATACCCAAGTATACATCAATTACCTCCAAAGTTTTTTTCTATGTAGAAAGTGTTGTAGTTTGCACCACCCTCTTTTACATTATTTATAAGTCCAAAAACACCTGAACGATGTTTTATAGCCCAACCTATATATGTGCCATACATAGATTTTTGTTGTATCAACTTACCAAAGTCAAAGTCTATACTAAAGTCTAAATAGTTTAGGGCATGAGAGTGGTTGTCATTATCCTCAACAGCTTCATTATATTCTGGTTCAAGATACTCATGGGTGTACGATATACCTTCACCAAGCCCTATTCTAAATCTGTTTCTTAAAAAATCTAAGTTGTAGTATAACTTAAAATATATAGTTGCTTCAATAGTATCATCAAAGTCATGCTGCCCATAGTACGCTAAACCACCCTCTAGGTAAGCATCGATTGGCAGATTAAAAAGTCCCCTATGGTACAAATATCCAGCATCTATAGCTGCAACATAATAAGTATGAGGAGTTTTTCTAATATCTCCGGCAAATATTTCTGAAAAGTCACTTTCGGTAGCTTTACCGTAAGCAACCCTAAATGAGTACTCATCATTAGCAAAAATATTTGCGAAAATAAACAGTATTAAAAATACATACTTCAATTTTCTATGAATCTAATGTTTCAAGATCTTTTATAGAACCTTTTGATGGTGCTACGATTCTATCGTGTAGACGGCGAAGTGCTTTTGTAGCACGATCTATTGCTAAGTCTATAGCTGCATCAATGCTTTCATCTTCTTGAGTGATTATAACAGGTTCTGCATGAGCTATACGGATATCAAATTCGATCTCTACACCTTTTTTTAGTGCTTTAGTACGAACATTTACTGATGTTATATCTAGTGAATATTTTGTGAAGCTGTCTATTGCTGCTTGTATATGATCTTTTGTAGTTTGACTTAATGTTACATCTTTTGATTGTACTTGTACATTCATAACTTTTCCTTTATTTGAGGGTGTCTTTCACACCTTTTATTATATTTAAATAATAACACTATTAACATTTACTTTAGCTAAAATACACTTTACATATTAAAACCGCGTATACCATTGTCATCTTTTGCTATAATTAGCAAAAAAATTAGGAAATTTTAATGAGAGTATTAACAGGTATTCAGCCCTCTGGAGATCTACATATTGGTAACTATTTTGGTTCTATTAAACAGATGGTAGATGCACAACAAACAAGTGATACATTTGCTTTTATAGCCAATTATCACGCACAAACAAGTGGCACAAATGAGCTCTCTAAATATACTATGCAAGCAGCAATAGATTTTTTAGCACTAGGAATTGATCCAGAAAAATCAACTTTTTGGGTTCAATCAGATGTTAAAGAGGTTTTAGAGCTTTACTGGGTTCTTTCATCGTTTACCCCGATGGGTCTTTTGGAACGTGCACACAGCTTTAAAGACAAAACTGCTAAAGGGATTGCAGCTAATCACTCCCTTTTTTCATATCCGGTACTTATGGCAGCAGACATACTACTTTTTAACTCAGATGTAGTTCCAGTTGGAAAAGATCAGATACAGCACATTGAGATGGCTCGTGATATAGCTATAAAGTTCAATAACGCATATGGAGATATACTAACCATTCCAGAGTTTCGTGTTCAAGAGAGTGTACAAACAGTCCCTGGAATAGATGGTCAAAAGATGTCAAAGAGTTATGGAAATGTTATAAATATATTTGGTGATGAGAAAAAACAACTCAAGACCATCAAAAAAATAGTAACTGAGCAAGTAGCAGTAGAGGAGCCTAAAGAGTATGAAAACTGTAATGTTTATAACATTGCCAAACTATTTTTAAGCGATCAAGAATTAATAGGGCTTCAAAACAGATACAAAAAAGGTGGCGAAGGTCATGGTCACTTTAAGATCTATTTAGCAGAAGTTATGTGGGAGTATTTTAGAGAGTTTAGAGAGAAGCGTGAGTATTTTGAAAGTAACCAAGATGAAGTTAGAGATATTTTAAAATATGGTGCCAAAAAAGCTCAAGCTGTAGCTACACCAGTTATTGAGAAGATCCGAGAGGTTACAGGGATAAAATACTAAAAGCTAAAGTATCTCTACTTTAGCTCTAGTCTTTTAGATGTGACAAACATCTTTTTAGACCAGACCTTATCTTGAAGATCTAGCAACTCTCTAACCTCATCATTTACAAGTCTATAAAAAACACTGATCTTTACGGATGTAGCTGAGTCCGCTTTTTTAACTTTTAAAACCCTTTTTCCCTCAGCTGGGACACTCATATCTTTAGACTGTGTTTTAGCCAAGTGTGGGATGGTCGCTCTACCTCTTCTGTCTTTATAGTGAGTCGTTAGAGATATAACTTCATTTTTAACAACACTACTAGATTTTTTATATTCTAATTCAACTATAAGTTCTCGTGCACCCATTCCGCTTGGTATATTGTGTGGTTGCGGATTTTTTAGAGATATGATAATATTTTCACCTTTTTGCCATGTTACAAGTTCAAGAGACCCTTTGATCATATCTTCATCATGTGCACCTCTAAAGCCATGATTTCTGATCATACGTTTTTTAGGTTTTCCATTATCTATCTTAAGTGTAGATGCTACACCCTCTTTTTTTGGTCCCATATGGCAATCAACACACATCTTACCATCAGGCTTAAACTCTTTTTCCATATTTGTAAAAACTAAACCTCTATAACTTTTGTCGTTTGCATGACACACAAAACACAGCTTATTTGATTCTTTATCCATAAAATCACGATGTTCAACTTTATGGTAAGGGGACTTTGCATCTTCATAAGGGCCACTCATAACACCTGATTGTGTCCAAGATATTCTATTTATACCTCTAAAAGATTGATCTCTATCTGAGTGGATCTTGTCGATGTTGTGACAAACAACGCAGTTTATCCCCTCTTGTAGATGATCATCTTGAAGAGCTTTATTTACTTTTGAACCTTTATCAAGTCCTAAAACAGCTTCTATTTCATAAGCCATACCAGTAGATGTTACAGAGATTCTTGGGTTATGACAAGTTGCACACTGCACCTTTACGCCATTTAAACTTCTTCTAGTTTTTTTACTGTAGTACTCTATAGATTTTTGAAAATATTCATCTTTTGCAAAGTGTGACTTTGCATGCCAAGACTTGCTCCAGTCTTTCACAAGGTGTAGATGACATGCTTTACAGTTTTTAGACTCTGCAAACATCTCATCAACCTTAACAACTTTAGCTGCTGTTGCACCATATGAAAAACTAAATGCTAATAAAAACAATCCTAATATTTTCAAATCACTCTCCTCTTTTTTTATCTAACCAAACCATTAAGCCTTTTTGAGCGTGTAGTCTGTTTTCTGCTTCATTAAAAACAATGTCCGCATTTTTTTCAAAAACATCTTCACTAACCTCTAAACCTCTATAGGCTGGTAAACAGTGTAGAAACTTAGCATCTTCTTTTGCTAGAGACATCATAGCTTCATCAACTATAAATCCATCAAAGATCTTAATACGTTCCTCTTTCTCATCCTCTTGACCCATAGATGTCCAAGTGTCTGTTGTAACAACTGTTGCACCTTTAACAGCCTCTTTAGGATCGTTTGTAGTTAAGATCTTTGCACCACTTTGTTTAGCTATATTTTGTGTCTCTTTTAAAACACCTGGATCTACTTCATACCCTTTAGGTGTAGCGATGCGAAGCTCAAAACCAAGCTTTGCAGCAAGCATCATCCAAGAGTGTGTCATGTTGTTTCCATCACCAACATAAGCTGCTACTATATCTTTGTCTGCACCATTTTCAACTAGAGTCATATAATCAGCCAAAAGCTGAACTGGGTGATACGAATCTGTAAGACCGTTGATCACAGGCACCTTAGAGTAAGATGCAAACTCTTCGATCATTGAGTGCTCGAATGTTCTTATCATAACCATATCACACATGCTAGAGATCACTCGTGCAGTATCTTTTACAGGCTCACCACGCCCTAAGTGGATATCTCTGTTAGATAAAAAGAGTGCATGACCACCAAGCTGGAACATTCCAGTCTCAAAGCTAACCCTTGTTCTAGTTGAGCTTTTTTCAAAGATCATGCCAAGAGTTTTCATCTCTAACTCTTTTTTATAAACACCTTTTCTTAGGTTGTTCTTTATCTCAAGTCCTGTATCTATTATCTCTAAGATTTCCTCTTTTGTAAAATCCTTAAGTGTTAAAAAATGTCTCACTGTTTTTCCTAGGTAAAAAATATTTAAATTATTGAATTGATCATTTTACTTTAAAGTTACTTAAAATTACTTTTTTAGTAGCTTGGCAACCTCTTTTGCATGGTAAGTAATAATAATATCAGCACCTGCACGTTTAAAACCAACCATAGTCTCCATTAAAACTCTATCATAATCTATAAGACCTTGAGCTCCTGCCATCTTCAACATTGCGTACTCTCCACTTACATTATAAACAGCTAATGGCTTTGTTATGTTGTCTTTTATTTCACGTACAACATCTAGGTATGCTAGAACTGGCTTTACCATAAGTATATCTGCACCTTGCATCTCATCACTTAAACTCTCAGCAACTGCTTCACGACGGTTTGCTGGGTCCATCTGGTAAGATGAACGATCTCCAAAACTAGGCACTGACTCAGCTACATCACGAAATGGTCCGTAATATCCGCTTGAAAATTTTGTAGAGTAACTCATAATAGGTAAGTTTTCATAACCCGCTTCATCTAGTGCAAAACGCAAAGTTTCTATTATGCCATCCATCATCCCCGATGGTGCGATCATATCAGCTCCAGCTTTTGCATGAACGATCGCTTGTTGTGCTGAGATCTCTAATGTTGCATCATTGTCGACAGTTTGGTTTTTCTCATCTATGATCCCACAGTGCCCATGATCAGTATACTCACAAAAACAAAGATCAGTTACTACAAACATATCTGGGTAAACTTTTTTTATCTCTCTAACAGCACTTGCTATGATCCCGTGATCACATAAAGAATCACTCCCTACTGAGTCTTTTACATCTGGTATACCAAATAATATAACAGAGTTTATCCCAAGTTTTTGAACCTCTTTACACTCTTTTATAACCTCATCTAAGCTCATCTGGTAAACACCCGGCATAGATGCGACTTCGTTTTTGATCCCCTTACCACTTCTTACAAAAAGTGGATATATAAGATCATCACAACTCACACTAGTCTCACGAACAAGTGACCTAAGTGTTGAGTTTAGTCTTGTTCTTCTAAATCTATCAAACATTGGTTTTTCCTATGATTAAAAATATTTCGCTATAATCTGCATAAAATTCTACCTTTTTTAACTTGGATAACTATTAATGAATATAAACATATCAGACGAAGCAAACCTCCCCTCAAGGTTTGGAGACTTTAATATAAAGGCTTTTAGAGAGGGGCAAAAAGAGCATTTAGCTATTTATGCAAAAAAACTAGATGAGATACCTGTAGTGAGGGTTCACTCAGAGTGTTTAACTGGCGATGCTATAGGGAGCTTAAAATGTGATTGTCGCGATCAACTAGAGTACGCACTTGAACTGATCGCAAAAGAGGGAGGTATGGTGATCTACCTTCGTCAAGAGGGTCGTAACATTGGTCTTCTAAATAAAGTAAACGCTTATGCCCTGCAAGACAAGGGTTTTAACACCATAGAAGCCAACCATCAGTTAGGTTTTGGAGCGGATCTTCGTACATATGAGATTGTAACTGAGATACTAGATCACTTTAAGATAGAAAAAATCAAACTCCTTACAAACAACCCTGAGAAGATAAAGTCTATTAGTGGTGTAGAGGTTGTTGAGCGAGTACCTATCATTATGAAATCAAATTCACACAATGAGGGTTACCTAAATACCAAAAAAGATCAGATGGGACATCTTCTTTAATGTCGGATCTAAAAAAAAATCTTGAGAGTGAGGGTGTAAACTTAAACGATGAGTTCTACACTCTTATTGAAACTTACAAAAAACATCTTTTAAAATGGAACAAAACTCACAACCTAACAGGTGCGAAAGATGAAAATACACTAGATCACTTCATATATGACTCAGTTTATCCTGTAAAATTTTTACCAAAATGTGACACCCTACTAGACATTGGAACAGGTGCTGGTTTTCCAGGGCTCATTCTTGCAATGGCTCTAAAAGACACTAAAGTTACACTAGCTGAGCCACTTACAAAACGGGCTAGTTTTTTGCAGTTTATAAAAGCTGATCTTGGACTAAAAAATGTAAAAGTTGTAAAAAAAAGGGTTGAAGAGATGGAGGATGAAGTGTTTGATCTTGTAACTTCACGTGCAGTTACAGATACTCAGATGCTTTTAGACCTTAGTAAAAACTTTAGAGATGATCACACGCAAATCCTTTTCTATAAGGGCGAAAATGTGTATAATGAGATCCCTAAAGGTATGGATTATGAGATAATTCAAACTAAAAACAGACACTATTTGTTACTAAAGGCTTAGGAAATGATTTTAAAAATACTGCTAGTTATCGGTGTAATAGCTACTATATACTTTTTATTTATAAAGAAAAAACCATCTAAAGTTGGGAGCGATCAAAAAAACTCTAAAAAACAAACACCTAAAGCAAACGATATGATCGAGTGTTCAAGCTGTGGTGTTTATTGTGAGATTGATGATATGATACTAAGTGGTAGTAAGTACTACTGCTCAAAAGAGTGTATGAAAAAAGGCTAAAAAATGATAATTATTGGACATAGGTTTATACCAAACTTTTTAACCGGTCATGGTAGTTTTTACCATGTTATAAATACAGATGCTATAAACAATACACCACCAAATTCCCCTGTACTTTTAGACTACAGTGAAGAAAATATCGAGACTATTGTCTATGCAAAAAACAACTTTATAGATTTTTGTTTAAGAGTTGAAAATGTAACTCAGATCATATACGCTTCTAACCTCGGGGCTTCTTACATACTTGTAGACAAAGACTTGGCAAAAACAGCCCAAAACCTTGCAAACAACTACCTATTTGATGCAAAAATCCTGGTTATGATCGAAGATGATGATGAGATCGAAGAGTTAGCACTTTTAGGAGTAGATGGGGTTGTCTACTCAGATGCGATCATAAAAACCAACTCTTAGATGATCTCTCTTTTTATATAGTGTTTTAAAGATGTTAAGACCTCATAAGGGATCGTTTTAGCAGACTTAGCTAAAACAGAGGCATCATCAAAAACTAAAAGCTCATCTTTATCGCTCAAAAAACTAGAGTTATCCATAGATATTCGCCCTATTAGTTTTTCACCATTTGGTGCTGTGTAATTGTTTGAACAAAGCCTAAGAAAACCATCTGCATAACCAAAGTCGTAGTTTGAGATCACACTATCATCTTCTAGTGTGTAAGTACCACCATACCCTACTCTCTCACCTTTTATTGCAACTCTTTGTGAGTTTTTCTCAGCCCATAAAGAAAGAACTGGTTTAAAACTAGACGTATCAACCACACTATTCTCTAAACAGCCATACGCTGCGATCCCAACTCTTACCATATCTTCATCTATTTGGGTGTGTCTCATAGTTGAGGCTGAGTTTGCTGAGTGAAAACGTAGATCTGTGTAACCTAAATCTTTTACTTTTTGTTTTATTTTTGCAAAGTTTTCATTTTGCCAAAACCACTCGCTTGTTAACTCATCTGCACTTCTATGGTGAGTAAATACACCCTTAAGTTTTAAACCTTGTTTTTGTACTAGACTGAGTGTATCTTCAAGCTGGTCATAAGAGATCCCATTTCTGTGCATCCCTGAGTCTACTTTTAGTTCTACTTTTGTATCTTTAGTAAAGTGTTTTATCTGAGTAAGATCGTTTATGGTGTATGTGAACTTTTGGCTTGGGGCTTTTGGAGTGTCTGCTAAAACAAGTATATACTCAAAAAAATCCTCCACCATTTTTGCTTCTACTTCGCATCTCACAACGGCCTTTGTGATCCCGTACTCTTTTGCCATAGATGCGACCTCTAGGATCCCATGACCATAAGCGTTGTCTTTTAAAACTACTGCTATTTTATCTATTGTTTTAGTTTTGTTTGCGATAATGTCAAGATTATTAAAAAAATGTTTTTTATTTAGAGTGATGTAAGCCATAAAGGAATTATACATATGAAAAGGTTAATAGCAGAGTTTGAAGACCAATCTTTTACACAGATAATCTTCCCACACAAAGATACAGACTGGAGTTGCTGTTTAGAAGAGGCAAGAGAGAACTTTGTAAACATTATAAAGGCGATCATAAAATACCAAAAATGTTTGGTTATATGTACAGATATAGCGGAGGTAAAAAACTACTTTGAAAACAACAAAAACTTATACTTTGTAAAGTATGAGACTAATGACTGTTGGGCTAGAGACTCATCTGCACTTTGTGTGGAGGAAAATGGCAGGGTTAAACTTCTTGATTTTACTTTTAATGGTTGGGGTGGGAAGTTTGAGGCTAAAAAAGATAATGCTATGACTAGAAATATATTAGATCCTCTGGTCAAGTATAACGTCATTTCCAGCTTGACTGGGAATCTAGCCCATATGTTAGATCCTCTGGTCAAGCCAGAGGATGACGAAAAAGCAAAGCTAGAGGATGACGTTGTGATCAAGCCCGGCGTCATTCCCAACATCGCCCACGTCATTCCCAACACCACCCACGTCATTCCCAACTTGATTGGGAATCTCAAAACCATAAACTTCATCCTAGAAGGCGGAGCAGTTGAGAGCAACGGTGTGGATACGATCCTTACAACAAGTGAGTGCATGCTAAACAA
>JBEPWC010000054.1:0-9414 GCA_041642615.1 Sulfurimonas sp.
TATCGGCTCAATAGATCTCTCACTCCCATTTGTAAACTCTAAAAAAGAGAGACGTGCAGTACTAAATCATGCAGTAGATAAACTAAAAAAAATAAATATCTCAATAATGGACAGCAGTGGTGAATACCCACATGAGGGTATCATAATGTTTAGCTTTGTACGTGCAGATGAAAAGAGTATCAAATCAACTATTAAAAAGATTGAAGATATACTCTTTGAAGTACTATCGGATGATAACTTTGATATAAACTATGAGGTTGTATAGCTTTTTATTGATATCTTCAAAGTTTATATTATAATTGCCTAGATCAGAAGGTAACTTTTAGTTAAACTATACAAAGTAAGGGTAAATTTATGATGGATGGAAATATTTTAGTAAGTTATAAAGTTTTGTGTGAGTCTGATATTTATAAAGAGATATCAGTAAGCAAACTACTTGAGAATGAAAAAGTTCTAAGAGCTATTAAATCAGAGTTTGTAAAAGGTGCAAGAAATTTAGACCTTAGTCTTAAAAATGATGCAACAATAAAAATAGAAACACAAAGGAAAGTTTATACATTTGAGGTTTCAAAAGATGACTTTGCCGATATACTAAGTCTAGCTGAAGAGGATGCTAAAAATAAAAAACTCTTTAAAAAAGAGTGTGAGAGAGTTGAGTTAGTAGATATACAAACACACTAAGTCCTTTTACTTTTTTTTCATACCTACTAAAATACCACCTATTATTATAAAACCTATTCCAAGGTAAGTTAATGCATCAGGCAGAGGATCTCCTAGCATCCACCCAAAAGCTATTGAAAAAGGTATGATCGTGTAACTAATCACACCTATGATACTTACATGTGATGTACTATATGCTTTAGTTATAAGCCATTGAGAGAGTGTGGAAATTAGAGCAATCATAGCTATAAGAAACCATACATATAAAGTACTAGGCATAATGAACTTTGGAAACAAAAAACCAATTGACTCAGGAGCTTCAAAAAAGTGTGCAATTAAAAAAAAGACTCCGGGTATGAGTGTACCAATGATAGAAAATGAGAGAACAATAACTCTAGCATCATAATAATCCTTGATTCTTTTGATTGTTGTATATGCAGCTGCTGCAAAGAAACCACCAAGGATCGCTAAAAAGTGTTCATAAGAGATCATCATTCCAAATGGCTTAACTATAAGTATGACACCAAGAAAACCAATCAAAAGTGCTAGAATAGTCTTTTTGTCAAGATGCTCATGTAGCAGGTAAAAAGCTAAAATAGCTCCAAAAAGGGGCGAAGTTGAATTTAGAGTTATCGCCTCCCCTAATGGAATAACTTTAATAGTATAAAAGTACAAGATCATAGCCAAAATACCATATACACCCCGACTAATAAGCATAAAAAACTTACCACCTTTGAGTGTTGGAGCTGTATGTTTTAAAGCATATAAAATAATAAACACACCTATAAGGCTACGAAAAAAAACTATCTCTAATGCACTAATATGTTCAACTAAAACTTTTGTAAGTGCTCCATTTAATGCAGATATTAATGCACCTGCAAGCATATAAAGTATGCCAATATCTATTTTTGTTAACAATATATTTCCTATTTTTTTGATTATATATGAGATTAAATTTTTTATGGGTTTGAGGTTTTTTAAATAGATGGTGCGGATGAGAGGACTCGAACCTCCACACCTTGCGGCACTAGATCCTAAGTCTAGCGTGTCTACCAATTTCACCACATCCGCGCACGTTGTAAGTTTGACAATATATCAAAATTTCTGTTATTTTAATTTCTTTGCAATTATTTGCAAAAGCTTTAGTGCCACAGTGGCTAGCGAAAAAGTGGTACGCCCTACACGATTCGAACGTGTGACCGATGCCTTAGAAGGGCATTGCTCTATCCAGCTGAGCTAAGGACGCATACATTTAAATAAATGGTGCGCCCGATAGGATTCGAACCTATAACCGTCGGATCCGAAGTCCGAAACTCTATCCAGTTGAGCCACGGACGCCTCAAAAATTTATTAATTTTCAATTTATTTATTTTTTTATATTTAATTCATGGGGTGAGATACGGGATTCGAACCCGCGACCCCCGGCACCACAAACCAGTGCTCTAACCAGCTGAGCTAATCTCACCATAAGGCTAATTAAACATAAAAAAAGGTGGTCGGGGTGAAAGGACTCGAACCTTCGGCCCCTTGGTCCCAAACCAAGTACTCTAACCATACTGAGCTACACCCCGACCTGCTACAGTAACCAACATACTATGCTGATTAATGAGGCGAAATTATAGTTAAAATTATTCTAATTGTCAATAGTTTTGCAAAAATATTTAAATTTTTAAAAAATGCTTCAAATTATTGGTTAAGCTTTATTTGTTAGAATTGTATCATTATAGTTTTTATGGGAGTTTTTATGGGTGAAGTATTTGTTGCTATAAACGGGTTTTTAGAATCTGTTTTATTTTTTGATATTTTATTTGGACAAGTTGAAGGTTCAACCATTCCGTTTTTGGTTGCATGGCTTATTGCCGGTGGATTATACTTGACATTTAAAATGGAGTTTGTTGGTCTTAGGTATTTTAAACACTCCTTTAACATAATAAGAGGAAAGTATGCTACAAAAGATGACAAGGGTCAAATCAAACCTTTTGGTTCATTAACAACAGCTCTTAGTGCTACAGTTGGGCTTGGAAACATAGCAGGTGTTGCACTTGCCGTATCGATCGGTGGACCAGGTGCTACTTTTTGGATGATAGTTGCAGGTTTTTTAGGGATGAGTCTAAAGTTTACAGAGGTTACGCTCTCATTGCAACATAGACAGTTTTTAAAAGATGGATCTATTTTAGGTGGTGCTATGGAGTACCTATCTAGAGGTATTGCAAAGAAAGGCTATCCAACTTTTGGGAGAAACTTAGCTATTGTATTTGCAATCTTTATGATCGGTGGAGCTATTGGTGGTGGTAACACTTTTCAGGTATCCCAAGCTGTTGGTGCTATTGGACAAGAGATCACTTTTTTTGAAAAAAACCCAATATATTTCGGGATCATAATAGCTACACTTGTTGGAATAGTAATAGTTGGTGGTGTAACAAGAATCGCATCCATTACAGAAAAACTTGTTCCTGTTATGGCTACAATATATATCATAGCTTCTTTATGGATACTTGGTTACCACTACGATCAGATCGGCAATGCTTTTAGTCTTATATTTACAGAAGCATTTACAGACAGTGCTGTTTATGGGGGTATGGTCGGTGCCATAGTTCAAGGTTTCCAACGTGCTGTATTTTCTAGTGAAGCAGGAATTGGTTCATCTCCAGTTGCTCACGCACCAGCTAGAACCAAGTATCCAGTTCGACAAGGTTTAGTGGCACTTTATGAACCATTTATCGACACTATGGTTATTTGTACTATGACAGCATTAGTTATTATCATAACAGGTGTTTATGACCCATCTGGTGCACATGCAGCACTTGTAGAGGGTAGCGAGGGTGCTGCACTTACATCAGCGGCATATGGCACGGTAATATCGTGGTTTCCAGCAATACTCTCTGTGAGCATTGCTCTGTTTGCATTTTCGACTATGATCAGTTGGTCATACTATGGTGAGCGTGCATGGGTTTACCTCTTTGGATCAAAATACTCTATAGTTTATAAGTTTATGTTTCTATCACTAACTGTTACAGCTACTATTGTAAGTACAGATGTTTTAGTAGACTTTAGTTTTATGTTACTTTTAGCGATGGCACTTCCAAATATTTTAGGTCTGTTTATATTAGCGGGTGATGTAAAAAAAGACCTTCTGATCTACTCACAAAAGCTTAAAAGTGGAGAGTTAGACGCGGAGGCGATCCGTGAATAAAAACTTACAAGAGTGCTTAGACATCTTAGACGCACATGGGATCAACCCTGCATCTGAGATAGACTTTGATGTAAATGGCAAGACCCATTCGCTCTCGCTACGCTACATTATAGATACCTATATGAGTGCAAGTGAAGACTCTCAAATTGTATTTTTAACTGCTCTAAAAAAAGCAATATCATCTAATGAGATGGGGATAAATAAGTTTTTTGAAGGGATGGGACAGCTTTTGCTTATGTCCCATCTATCTGAAAAATTTGATGTTTAAAACTGGATCAATCCATCAACAGGGCTTGATGCAGTCGCATATGGTTTTTTTGGAATTCTTCCAGCTAAGTAACTCATACGACCCGCTTGTACTGCATGTTTCATTGCAACTGCCATCATCATAGGATCATTTGCTTGAGCTATTGCAGTGTTTGTTAAAACTCCCTCAGCTCCAAGTTCCATCGCATAAGCAGCATCACTAGCACAACCGATTCCAGCATCTACGATCACAGGGAGGTCAACTGCATCTTTTATAAATGCTACATTGTAAGGATTTTGGATCCCTAAACCACTCCCAATAGGAGCAGCAAGAGGCATAATAGCATGAGCCCCAGCATCTTCTAAGCGTTTAGCCATTATCGGATCATCTGAAGTGTAAGCCATGATCGTAAAGCCCTCTTTTGCTAAAACTTTACAAGCCTCAATAGTCTCAATAACATCAGGATAAAGTGTTTTTGCAGTATCTCCGATCACCTCTAGTTTGATCAGGTCGATCCCTGTAGCCTCTCGTGTCAAGCGAAAAGTAGTTATTGCCTCCTCCGCTGTTACACAACCAGCTGAGTTTGGTAAAAACTTTACATCTGTTCCTGCAAAAGTATCACGAAGGTTTTCCTTGTCAGGGTCTGTAATGTTTAAGCGGCGAACTGCAACTGTGATCAGTTCACTTCCACTTGCTAGTGTAGCCTCTTTTGTAGTTTCAAATGAATCGTATTTTCCACTACCTACGATCAGGCGACTTCCTAGTTCATATTTTCCAATTTTTAAATTTGTATCTTTCATAGTTTAAAGTCCTCATATTTTAGATTCCCAATCAAGTTGAGAATGACATAGTGCAATTTATATCAAAATAAAACTTATAGCTTGCAAATTCCAGATATTAAATCATCTGGCGTAAGTGAAAAATCAGAACCTGTGTAATTAAGTGCTAGTTTTGAATGTGCAAGTGTTGCATTTTTCGCTGCACTTAGAGGATCATAATCTTGTGCAAGCAGTGCTCCTATAAGACCGCTAAGGACATCTCCACTTCCACCTTTTGCTAATTTAGATGTACCGTGCGGGTTTACAAAAAACTCATCACCTTGTCCGACAATAACATTGGCACCTTTTAAAAGCAGCGTTACCTTTGGATATGCTTTACAAAACTGCTCTACATATTTAAAACGATTCTTTTGTAGCTCAGCTACCGGTATATCTGCCAGGTCACATAACTTTAACAATGACACAAACTCTTTAGGGTGTGGCGTTAAAACAACATTTTCTCTTTTTAAAATATCTAAAACCATAGACATATTAAATAGATCAGCATCAACAACAAGTGCTAAGTTGTTGTCCAAAAAAGCTTTTAAATCCTCATCTGAGTATGACTCACCAAGCCCCATCCCAATAGCGATCGCTGTAGTTGTGCTAGGGAGTAGTTCGCTATTCATGATCGTGTGTGGGATATTTGTAGTGTTATAGCCAACTATAGTTACAAGTCCTGAACCAAAACGAAGTGCTGATCTAGCACACAAAACACCAGCTCCAACCTTTTCACCAGATACACAGGCAAGATGACCAAAGCTTCCTTTGTGTGTATCTTTTTTAACTCTGTTTGGAAGCTCTAGATCTTCTAGATCTAACAGACTCCAGTTTGAGTCACATTCATAAACTTCGCGTGAAACACCTAGATTTGAAACCTTGATCTCACCAACATACTCTTTGTGTGCATCTAAAAACATATCTTTTTTTAATGCGCCCATCGTAAGTGTAGTATCTGCAAAAAAGCTGTATCCACTTGGGACATCACAAGCTATTTTATAGGCATCCATACTATTTATCTGATCTAAAATACTTGATAGTTCTGGATTAAATTCACCACTAAACCCAGTACCTACAAGTGCATCAACAACTACGTCACACTCTTTTATGGAGCTGGATACCTCTACACCTAAAGCATCAAGACGTTTTTTTTGTAAAACTGCCATAGAAGACTTTGGCTCTTTTGCATAAAAAACTTTAACATCATAGTCTTTATGCAAAATTCTGGCACATGCGATACCATCTGCACCGTTGTTCCCGCTACCACACACAATAAGTACAGATGAGTTTTTTTCAAACTTTTTATGGATAAAATCAGCCATCCCCTGTGCAGCATTTTCCATTAAAAGATCTTCACTTAAATGATACTTTTCGTAACATATTTTATCTAAAGATACTACCTCATCATACAGTTTTTGCATATTAACCGTCTATTTTATGCTCATATATATCTACACTGTGAGTTTTTATATCATTAAAAAGCAGCGTAGGATACTCTGTTCTATACTGGTATAAAAATCTATTTTTTACAAGATTTTTTAAACTTGCTGTGTTGTAGTAGTCTAGATTTGCACACCTACCTATAAATAGATATGAGAACATAAGTTTTATATGTCTGTTTTCAAAGATCTTGTGTGGTTGAGCTAAAAATGTAAGTCCATATTTTGATAATTTTGAAAAGCTTAGCATATAAAGCAAAAAATCCTCAAACTCTACATAAAAACCATTTAGACTCTCTATGTCGTGAAAAAAGTAATAGTAGTTATCTAAAAGTTCTTGTTTTTGTATAGTTTGTGTAAGTCTACTTTTCTTACGTCTTACAGATGTGTCAAAATAAGAGGGGCTTACCGACATATATATATGTTTTTTCTCAGCTATAAGCTCATCTAACTTTTTATCAAACTCCTCAGTCTCTTCATACTTTATGTAGTTAAAGTACTGATCTTTATATCTCATCTCTATATCTTCTTCATCTGAGTTTGAAAAATCTATGTAAAACGTTGGTACATCGCTATCTATTGCAAAGTCTCTTATCCTACACGCCAGGTTTGTTTTACCTGCACCATGCTCACCTAGTATAAGTGTGTTGTAGCACAAACTACGCTCTTTTAGCTCTAAAGTCCCTATAGCATCATTATATTTTCCTATTGCATTTCTCATTAATACCTACTCTTCTTAGTTGATTTTTATAACTTTGATTATAGCAAAATAAGGATATAATATCTCTATGAATTTTAAACAAATAGCACAAGAAACACTAAACATAGAAGCAGATACACTTTTGAGAGCATCTAAAAAAATTGATGACGTTTTTGATAGAGCTGTTGAGCTTATACTAAACTCAAATGGTAAGTTAATCGTTACTGGTGTTGGAAAATCCGGACTAATCGGTGCAAAGATGGCAGCAACTTTTGCATCAACTGGGACACCTAGTTTTTTTCTACACCCAACAGAAGCACTCCATGGCGATCTAGGAATGATAAGCAAGGGCGATGTTGTGATCGCTATCTCGTACAGTGGAGAGAGTGAAGAGCTAAGCCAGATACTACCACACATAAAACGTTTTGACATCCCACTGATCGGTATGACAAGGGATAAAAAATCAACCCTTTCAAACTACTCAGATATGGTGATCGATGTAGTAGTTGAAAAAGAAGCATGCCCGCTAAACATAGCACCAACAAGTTCAACTACACTCACCTTAGCACTTGGTGATGCACTAGCCGTTTGTTTAATGAAAGCAAGAGATTTTAAAAAGAGTGATTTTGCATCGTTTCATCCAGGTGGAGCACTTGGAAAACAGCTTTTTATAAAAGTATCTGATCTTATGATCACAGATAATCTTCCGATCATAAAAGAGGGCACAAAAGTAAAAGATGCGATCATTAAGATCAGTGAGGGTCGCTTAGGTAATGTCTTGATAGCGGATGAGAAAAACAAGCTTGTAGCAATTTTAAGTGATGGAGATATTCGTCGTGCTCTTATGAGTAGTGATTTTTCCATAGAGGATGATGCTATAAAATACGCTACTAAAAACCCTATGACATGTGATAATCACAACCTACTAGCAAGCGAAGCGTTAGAGCTAATAGAGAATAAAAAGATACAACTTTTAGTGATCACAGACAAAGAGAAAAACATAAAAGGTGTACTGCATCTGCATACACTTGTAGAAAAGGGGATATCATAAGACTAAATAAATATATAGCTCACCACTCAAGCTATTCACGCCGTGAAGCTGACAAGGCTATCCAAGATGGTTATGTAAGGGTAGATGGTGAAATAGAGACAAACCCAGCTACACAGGTAGATGAAAAAAGTGCAGATGTGTGGATCAGCGGTAAAAAAGTAGCACCAAGAGATAAGTACACAGTGATCGTTTACAACAAAGCAAAAGGTGAGCTTGTTACAAAAAAAGATCCAAAAGGTCGCAAAACTATCTACGATACACTAGATAAAAAGTACAAACACTTTATACCTGTTGGAAGACTAGACTTTGCAAGTGAGGGGGTTTTACTTTTAACAGATGCTTCTAAAGTTGCAACTGCACTTATGGAGTCAGACCTTGAGAGGATCTACAAGATCAAGATAAAAGGTGAAATCACACCAGATATGGAAGATGCTATGCTAAATGGTATGACACTTGATGATGCGACTGCAGGGGCTCACTCACACTCTAAGATCACGCAGATGAGTTTTAAACCTTTTATCGGTTACCAGATCCAAAAAAATACACCAAACTACTCAACTCTAAAAGTAGCAATCTCTGAGGGGAAAAACCGTGAACTTAGACGCTTTTTTGCACACTTTGGAGCTGAAGTTGCAGATCTTAAACGTCTTAGTTTTGCAGAGGTCGAGCTCAACAACCTCCCAACTGGAAAAAGCAGATACTTAACAAGAAGTGAGTACTCAGCTCTTGCTAAGTTTCTAAAAGAGCAAAGAAAAGCTAAAGAAAAAGAGAATGAAGCGTCCAAGTAGTTTTGATGATCTAGTTGGTCAAGAACACCTAAGTGCACCAGATGCACCGCTGAGAGTTCTGTGTGAAAAAAACGCACTAGGGCATAGCTTTTTCTTTGGTCCTGCTGGGTGTGGAAAAACCTCAATAGCACGCATAATCTCAAAAACGCTTGACATGCCCTTTTATGAGTTTAATGCAACATCGATTAAGATAGATCAACTTAGAAAAATATTTGATCAATACAAAAACGCTTTGCAAAAACCGCTTATATTTGTAGACGAGGTTCACCGCTTAGCTAAAAACCAACAAGAGGTGCTTTTGCCTGTGATGGAGAACAACTCCATCCTTTTGATTGGAGCTTCAACTGAGAACCCCTTCTTTTCACTAACATCTGCTATTAGATCACGAAGTATGCTTTTTGAACTCTACAACATAAACAACGATGCACTATATAAACTTTTAGATAGATCACTAAGCGATCAAAAACTAGATCAAGATGCACGAGATTATCTAGTGGCAAGCAGTGGTGGCGATGCAC
>JBEPWC010000055.1:0-9269 GCA_041642615.1 Sulfurimonas sp.
CTATAGATATAATAGTCTTTTTCATGTAAAATCCTTTAAATGTTTTGGGTTTATAATACTTAAAGAATGTAAACGTTTGGTTATGCGGGTGGGTTAGATTCCCAATCGAGTTGGGAATGACGAAGTGTTGTCATGTTGTTGAGTTAGATTCCCAATCGAGCTGGGAATGACGAGTAACGTCATCTTCGGGCTTGACATATTTCGTCATCTTCGGGCTTGACCCGAAGATCTAGTAGAACTTAGTGTAGTTTTCTCCACACTTGTTTTTTCCATAGGATCGCAAGGATTGCAAAGATCACCATATAGATCATCACATACTTACCTATAGTGTCTCTTTTTTCACGTTTTGTATCAGCTGAATCAGCCATATGCTCGATCACTTTCTCAGCAGTTTCTGCATTTACACCAACGCGTGGCATTGCAGTTCCCTCTAAGTGATTTTGAGGATTTTCTATAAATGTACTTAAAAAGTCTGCACTACGTGAACGATAGTACATACTTAGATCCGGTGGTAGTTTACCCATGTAAGCTTTTAAGCTGTCTTGATACTCCATAACTTTAATATCGTATGCCAAAGAGTCTTTCTCATGCTTAAATCTAGGTTTTGTACCGATCTGAGTCCAGTTCTCATACTCCATAGCGTGACATCTACCACAAGCATTCTCATAAGCCATAGCAGGAGTTAGTTCATCTTGTGAAATTGCTATAGACTTCATGTAAGCTACCATGTCGGCTACTTCTTGATCTATGTCTCCGCCCATTCCATAAAATGGAACCATTGGGTGCATCTTACCGCTGTTTACATCAAACTTATGTTCAACTTTTAGAGCATGTGCTGGGTTTTTGATCAAGTCACTTAAGAACTTAGCATCATAAATAACACCAGCATTACTTAAATCTGGTGGATTAACACCATAAGACTGTGCAGCCATTACAGGATCCATTGGAGCTGGCATACCAGCTACTTCTATAGAGTGACAACCAGTACAACCTGCGTTTACAATCAACTCTTTTCCGTTTGCTGCATCACCTTTTTTAGTAAGAGCAGCAAGGTCATTGTACTCAAAACCTTCACTCTCAACGTGTTTGTGCATCTGCCCATGAGCATAAGGCTCAACCAAATAGTAAGTTAAAAGTGTAAAGAAAACAACTACTGCTAATATTTTTAATTCTTTCATCTGTGTCTCCTTACACTTTTTTTTCGTTTTTAGTTATAAATGGAAGAATTATCCACAACGCTATAAACAGCAACGAAGCAACTAAACCAATAATACTGAAGATGCCCTCAGGTGGCAGTTTACCCATAGCGGTTAACACGACCATGTCTATTAGTAGTACCCAAAACCATATAGCAAATTTACCACGGCGGTTTGCTGGACACGTGTTGTCACTTTTATCTAACCATGGTAATAAGAAAAATATAACTTGAGCAAAACCAAATGCGATCAGACCAATATCTACAGGAAATGGTCTAAGTATCTCATACGACCACAAGAAATACCACTCAGGATAGATATGTGCCGGTGTCTTTAGTGGATCAGCCGGATCAAAGTTAACTGGGTCTAGTGCAAAACCGTAGTGCCAGAACACTAAGTAAAAGAAAAAGATCAAAAAGATTCCAACTACCATCAAGTCTTTAGACATAAAGTCGTTTGCAAATCTTATAACTTTAGACTCTTTAGTGTTTCCTTCTAAATACTTTTTAGATTCCTCTTCAAAGTCGATCTCTTCACCATCTTGGTTATTTACGTGTGGAATTCTAAGTGCTGCAAAGTGAAGCCCTATGAGACCCATAATCACAAGTGGTAGTAAAAATACGTGTAACATGAAAAATCTTCCAAGGAAGGCTTGATCAGGTACATAATCACCACGGATCCATTCAACTAAACCATCTAGGTGCAATGAACCTAAAGAGAAGATGTTTGTAATAACCATACCAGCCCAGTAAGACATTTGACCCCATGGAAGCATGTAACCAGAAAATGCCTCAGCTGAAAATGTAACAAAAAGAAGCATACCAGAGATCCAGATCATCTCACGACCCTTTTTATAAGAACCGTAATAGATCCCTGTAAACATGTGGATGTAGATCACCAAAAAAACTACAGATGCAGCCACACCGTGAATGTGTCTCCATAACCAACCATAACCAACTTCACGCATAATCGTGTAGTTTACGCTATAAAATGCATCCTCAACTGTTGGTACGTAGTACATTAGTAAAAATATACCAGAGATCGTAAGAAGTCCGAAAGTTACTGCTAAGATCATACCCATCGCCCATAAAAAGTTGATGTTTTTTGGGATCCAGTATTCTGAAGCCATAACCTTTTCAACTTTATCAACTGCTAATCTTTGGTTTAACCAGTCTTTAACACTTGTCGCTTTTGTAAAATGTGCCATTAATCCTCCCTTTATTACAGCGTAACGCCGTTATCTTTCATTGTTTGATATTCAGGACCAACTTCACCAAGAACTAATTTGTTTCCATCAATTCTAAAAGGAGGGATATCAAAACCACGCGGTGGTGGTGCTTTTGTAACATTACCTGCTGCATCAAACTTACCACCATGACATGCACACAGAAAATCGTTTGTTGCTTTTCTAAAAGCAGGGATACAACCAAGGTGGGTACACAGACCGATCGCTACCATAAAGTTATCATTTCCAACTTGTATATTTCTAGCTCTAGCTGCTGGATCACTCTTCTCAGCTTCTACTATTTCTGCAGATTTTTTAAGTACAAAAATTGGCTTACCACGCCATTTTTCAGTAACCATTTCACCCTCCGGATATACGCTCATATCTAGAGTTGTAAAACCTGCGGCCTTTACACTTGGAAGTGGATCCCAAGATTTTTTCATAGCTACCAACGAAGCTATTGCCCCTAAACCAGCAAAAGCTCCAAATGCTTTTCCCATAAAACCTCTACGGCTATTATCTCTCATATTATTCTCACTTTTGTGAATTTTTCCGCCTTATTATATACTAAACTTATTTTAATTATCTATAAAACTTAAAAAAATTAGAGAATTCTTACTAATTTGTTTATATTTGTGATCTGAAATATCACAAATTAAGCTTTTTATATGTTCAAAGTCTGCATATTTGACTATAGGTATATTTAACTCTTTAAATTTTTCTTCATAAAAATCAAGGTAGTCTTCACGCTGCAGATAGATCGGTTTTCCACCAGATGCCAAACACTCTAAAGCTGCCTGTGGTGAGGCAGTTACTAGGACTTCACAAGACGTTACAAACTCATCGTACTCTTCAAATTCATAGCAGTTTTTGAAGTTTTCTTTTAACATATCTTCGTAGTCAAAAAAGTAGTAGTATCCAAGTTGTAGTGCTATATCTAACTCCTTTAAAGTTGGTATAAGTTTTTCTAGATCTTTTTCATAATCATCATCTCCAAAGAAAAACCCTAGTGGTATTTTTTTGTCTTTTTTATCAAAATACTTCTCATCTACAACAACTTCATCAGTTTTTATGTGATCAAAAGTAGAGAAATACTCCTTCATGTCTTCAAGCATGATCGGGTTTGCCTCATCTGAATCAAAGATCAGCCTGTCTCCATTTTGTGCAATTTGAGGGATGTTTCTTACAACATCAATCCCAACACTTTTTGCTATACCAAAATCTCTAGCTTCTTGAGCTATACGAAAGTCTGAGCACAAAAGTGTTATGTCAATATCTCTTTTTTGAAGCTCTTTTACAATAACAACTGAGCGTCTAAATCTGTCAAGCCCAACTCTGTGACCTGTGTGAACATAGTAGTAGTTTTTCATATTGACTTTTCCTTTTTTACACCTATTTTTATATATATGTGTAGTATCTCTATAGCTGCTGGTGTGATCCCTGAGATCTGTGATGCTGCTTGGAGTGTTGGTGGATTAAACTGAGCTAACTTCTCTTGGATCTCCTTGCTTAGTCCACTTACAACTGTAAAGTCAAAACCCTCAGGGATCTTAACTTTAAGATATTTTTTCATCTTCTGAATCTCTGCAGCTTGTTTTTCAATGTAGCGAGCGTATTTTCCCTCTACTAAGATCTCTTCTTGGATGTAAGGGTCAAGTTCTGAGAGTTCTGGAACAAGTTCTAGCATCTTTTTAACATCAAAACTTTTTCTAGCTACTAGTTGCTGAGCTGATTGGACATCTTTTATGATCTCTTCATTCATCGCTTGAAGTTTTGCGTTAAACTCTTTGTTTGGTGTAAACTTTGTCTCTTCTAGTAGTTTTGCACCCTCTTTGATCTGGCGATCTTTTAGTTTTACTTTTTCATAAACCTCATCGCTGATCAGACCTAGTTCATGTCCGTAGTGGCTTAGTCTGGTATCGGCTGATTCTTCACGCAAAAGAAGTCTATACTCCGCACGAGATGTAAACATACGGTAAGGCTCATTAGTCCCTTTTGTAACAAGATCATCTATTAAAACACCAATGTAAGCTTCATCACGTCTTAAGATCAGAGGCTCTTTAGCTTGGATGCTTAAAGATGCGTTAATCCCAGCCATAAGTCCTTGGGCTGCTGCCTCTTCATAGCCTGTAGTTCCATTGATCTGTCCTGCTAAGAAAAGTCCTTTGACCTTTTTTGTCTCAAGTGAGTGTTTTAGCTCACGTGGGTCTACATAATCATACTCAATCGCATATCCATAGCGGACTATCTTTGCATTTTCCATACCCTTAACTGAGTGGATCATCTCTTGTTGAACCTCAGGTGGTAGTGATGTACTCATACCGTTTATGTAGCACTCTGTGTTCTCCATAGTTTGGGGTTCTATAAAAAGGTGGTGTCTGTCTTTGTCACGAAATCGATTGATCTTATCTTCTATCGATGGGCAGTAACGCGGTCCGGTTCCTTCGATCTGACCTGTAAAAAGTGGTGCACGATAGAAGTTTGACTCTATGATCCCATGGGTCTTTTCATTTGTGTAAGCTATAAAACATGGGATCTGTTTTTTTGTCTCTACAAACTTTTTGCGATCAGTACGAAATGAAAAAGGACTTGGAACTTCATCCCCACCTTGTTCTTCCATAACTGAAAAGTCGATCGAAGAGCTATCTATCCTTGCACATGTTCCAGTTTTTAGGCGTTCTAGTGTTAAGCCACATCTCTTTAAAGACTCACTTAAACCTTTTGATGTTTGTTCACCAAAGCGACCACCCTCTTGCTTGATCTCACCTATGTGGATAAGTCCATTTAGAAATGTACCCGATGTAATTATGACCTTCTTTGCATGGTACTCATTTAAAAGGTTAGTTTTAACACCTTTTACCTCTTCATTTTCTACGATCAACTCTTCAGCTAGCTCTTGGATTAGATCTAAATTTTTAGTGTTTAGTACCTTATTTCTAGCTATGACTTTGTATCTGTCCATATCGATCTGAGCACGACTTCCACGAACAGCTGGACCTTTTGTATGGTTTAGTATGCGGAACTGAATCCCAGCTTCATCTGTAATCAGCCCCATCTCACCACCAAGTGCATCTAACTCACGCACTAGATGACCTTTTGCCAAACCACCGATCGCAGGGTTACAAGAAGTAGCACCTACATTTTCTGCAAGCATAGATACTAAAAGTGTATGGTTGCCCATTCTAGCCGATGAGAGTGCTGCTTCAACACCAGCGTGACCACCACCGACTACTATTACATCATAGTTCATATATTGTTTTCCTATTTTGTCATCTTTTGTCTTAACATTTTCAGTCATCCTCAAACTTGACCACCATTATCATCATCGGGTTTGAGTACCATCGTCATCCTCAGGCTTGACTATCTTCGTCATCCTCGGGCTTGACTATCTTCGTCATCCTCGGGCTTGACCCGAGGATCTAAGTAGATTCCCAATCAAGTTGGGAATGACGAACAATCAAGTTTGAAATGACATGAAGTTATGACGAATAAATTTATTAAATGCAATTTTATCATTTTAATGTATAATTTCCATAAACATATCTAAGTTGTGGGAGTTTTTATGTCAAAAGAAGATAAAAAAGATCTGTTTGCAGACTATGAACCAGAGGTTATAGAGTACGATCCTGACGTTGATGGTGGTGTGGTTTACAAGGTTAGAGATGAGCACCTTGAGATCAAAGAGAGTGCATTAGAAAAGATACGAAAAGCTAAAGCAAGAGCTAAAGGTAACCAGACAACTTTTAGACAAAACATAAGAACTGAAAACGAGAAGTGATGATCCAAGACGCACATAACGCATACAACTCACAAGATTTCAAAAGAGCCTTTAAGCTCTACGAAGATTTAGCCACTCAAGGTAGTGCTGATGCTCAAACGTCTTTAGGTTACATGTACCAAAACGCTCAAGGGTGCCAAAAAGATGATGCAAAAGCGTTAGAACTTTATGAAAAAGCAGCGGAGGCAGGGCAGCCATATGCACTTTTTAACCTTGGAGTACTGTATATGAACGGGCTTGGCGGGGTAGAACATAATCAGTTTAAAGCACATGAGATGTTTTTAGAAGCTGCCATAAAAGAGGTACCTCAAGCTATGTATGAGGTAGCTTTGATGTTTGAGCGTGGACTTGGGTGTTTGCAAAACTATTCAGAGGCTGCTTTTTGGTATGAAGAGGGTGCAAAACGTGGACATTTAGAGAGCTTTAACAACCTTGGAGTTCTTTACAAAGAGGGTCATGGTGTTATCCAAGATGATGCAAGATGTTTTATCTGTTTTAACAAGGCGGCTGAGGGTGGTCTAGCTCAAGGGCTTTACAACTTAGGTCAGCTTTATGATCAAGGGGTTGGATGTGATCAAGATCACGATAAAGCACTTGATTATTGCCGTCAAGCTGCATACAAAGGGCATGAAAAAGCTAAAGCCATCATAAAAGGGCTTCAAGAAGATGGCAAGATTGTCTTCTAATTTTAAAACGCTAATCTGAACAAAGTCCAGCTTAGCTTCGCTAGCCGCTATGGCACTAAAGCTAGCCTCTTCGAGGCAGAAATAAATGTAAAGGATTTATCATATTTACTGGACTAATAAGAGAGATAGCTACTGTTAAAAACTTTGTAGGTTCAACACTAAGCATAAAGGCTAAGTACAAAGGTAAGCTTGGTGATTCTATCGCTATAAATGGTGCATGTTTAACTGTAACCGATGTTTTAAATGATGGTTTTAGTGTTGAGTTATCCCCTGAGAGTCAAAAGCTTTTAGCCATAGAGAACTACAAAAACGAAGTCCACATAGAACCAGCTATGATGATGGGTGATAGGTTTGATGGTCATGTTGTTCAGGGGCATGTTGATTGTATAGGTGAGGTAAGTAAAGTAAAAAACAATGGAAACTCTTATGATGTTTTTATAAACTTACCTAAAAAATTCATACCCTATGTAGTTCCAAAAGGATCAATCACAATAGATGGAGTAAGCTTAACAGTAAATGATGTATACGAAGATAGCTTTCGCCTAACAATCATTCCCCATACTATGAAAGAAACACTTATTCGTAACTACAAAAAAGGTTATCGGGTAAATATAGAGACCGATATGTTTGCCCGCTACGTAGCACACATCATCTCTCACCAGTCAAAAGCTTCCTCACTTACTTGGGAGCAGGTAGATAGCATAAGCTCTCTTTACTAGTCCCTAAGTGGCTCCACATCTGGATTGCATTTTTTCTTATGCTCCATATCTACCTTTTCATACCCATCTAGTTTACTCAAAGATGCAAGTGTTGCATTTCTAAAATCATCACCTTTGTTTAAGTAGATATTAAAACCGTTTTCATAAAGTGCGAGTCTTGTTTTTAAAGCTGTAGAATAGGTTGTTAAAATCCCGTTTTTTGAGATTATATTTTTAATATTTTCAAAATATTCTTTAGTCCAAAGGATTGGGTTTGTGTTTGGGCTAAATGCATCTTGATAAACTATGTCAAACTTAACATCTTGTTTTTTAATGTACTCTCTCGCATCTCCGACATAAAGCTCTATATATATTTTTTCATCTCTGTATATTCCACTCTCTATAAGGATATCTATAATATGTTGTATAAACTCAAATTCCTTTGGATATGTGAAGTTCTTTAGTGACCAAACAAGCTTTGAATCTAACTCTGGAGAGTATATGTTGATCTTTTTTTCTATATTATTTTTTTTATAATAATAAAGTGTTGCAAGGGTGTTAAAACCCAAACCAAAACAGATATCTAAGATATTTACTTCATCTAACTCTTTTGTTAGGTTATATGCAGGGATCACATGTTTTAGGAGTGATTCTTTTAATGCTCCATCTTTTGTGGAGTGGTAATGTTCATCATACTCTTTTGAGTAAGCTGTATATGAGCCATCATCACTTTTTACTATCTTGTGCTCTGCATCATCAAAATTTAAATCAAAAACCAACATATTTAAATAATATTCCTATAAGCTTTTATTGTATACCATTTAGTGGTTATACTATTATATCTCACTATGGAGAAAAATATGAAACCTTTAAATAAAATCACAATACTTTTAATGATCTCTTTTGGATTCTTAGATGCAAAAGATGCAAAAAACGGAGAAGATCTATACTACTTTTCAGACTGCACAAACTGTCACAACCCTTCTAATTTTAGTGAGGAAAATAGAAAAGCTAAAAACTATAAAGAGCTACACCGAAGTGTAGATGGTTGTCGCTACAGTACAAATGTTAATTGGTTTGACAAAGAACGCGATGATGTTGTTCACTACTTAAACACTAAATATTATAAATTTAAGACTGTACAATAGGTATGATTTTATAAAAAATCTTGAAGCTTTTTTAGTAGCTCTTGTGTCTTGGTAGTGTCTTTATGTACACTTAAAAAGTAGATTAGTTTTTCCCTTTGTTTATCAAAAATTGGACTAATAGTGATCTCGTCGTGTATAAGTTCTCCCTCTTTTGTGTAATCGCGAATATTTACCTCTATAAACTCTCCAGCTTTGATTGCCTCTTTAAGCTCTACTAGTCCATCTTGATCTTTGTCATGTTGATTAAGCAAACGGATATTATAGCCTATGAGCTCTTCTAGTCTGTAACCAAAAAGTTCTAAAAAAGCTTTATTAACATAAATAATAGGGTTGTCTGCTTGGTTTGGGTCTGTAAGTGCGATCGCATTTTTAGATTGTTCTAAGATCTCAAAAAGGTACTTTTTAAATTCATAATTTTCCTCTTGTGGTGTTACAAGGGTATAGTAACCGCCATATACATTTTTTATATTAACTCCTGGTATACGTTTTCTAAGTCCGCTCACAAGGTTACCTACACTTTTTTCATTAAACTCTTTAT
>JBEPWC010000056.1:0-9084 GCA_041642615.1 Sulfurimonas sp.
CTGTTAAGTTTGTGAAACTCCCAAAAAACTGCACTTACACTAAGTATGGATACTATTAGTGCAAAAAGTACAGTTATTAAAACACCGTGTCGGTTTAGCAATTATTTGTCCCCTTTTCAAAAAAAAATGAACTCTTTAGAAAATTATTTTAAAAGTTTATAACCTACACCACGAACTGATTCTATAAGTGTTTTATCGCCAAGTTTGTTTCTAATACGTCCTACCATTACATCTATGCTTTTGTTTGAAGAGTCTTCATTTATAGCATTTACATTGTGGATCAGATCCTCGCGTGAGACAACAAGACCCTGTTTTGAGATCATATATGAGAGGATCCCAAACTCTGCGTTTGTTAGTTCTATATTTCTGTTTTTATAACTGATCGTCATAGATGATTTGTCACATTTAAAGTCAGACTTTGACTCCTCTTTTGCTTCTACTTTTGCAGCGTATCGACGCAGTACAGACTGTATACGTGCTTCAAGTTCACGCGGATCGTATGGCTTTGGCATGTAGTCATCTGCTCCAAGTTCTAGTGCTCTTACCTTATCTGTAACATCGCTTCTAGCACTTGAGATAATTATGGGTACATCTTGACGCTCACGTATAGCCTCACACACCTCTAGACCATCCATACCAGGCAGAGTAAGATCGAGTATTACAAGATCAAATGGTTCTAGTTTTAAAATACTTACAGCCTTAAATGGATCATCTTCAGTTACGACCTTAAATTCGTACTGTTCTAAGTACTCAGTTAAGATCTCAGCTAGTTCTAGATCATCTTCTATCATTAATATTTTTTTCATATTAAGATTCTACCTTATTTAATAGTTATTTCAAATCAACATTGAAATAACATTATAGGTTATAAATCCTAACAGATATGCAACTACAGATGTAAATCCCAACAAATAAAAGAAATACTTTACATGACCAGCTTCACGCGTAAATACGATCGAAGCCGCCAAACATGGAAGATAAACCATAACAACGACTATAAAAGCCATAGCTGAAGCAAAACTCATCTCTTTGGAGATCACATTTTTAAGAGATCTATTTTCCTCATCTACACTATCACCTAGTGAATATAAAACGCCAAGGGTTGAAACAACAACCTCTTTTGCCGCAAGACCAGTTTGAAGTGCAATGTTCATCTTCCAGTCAAAACCAAGCGGTGCAAATATAGGTTCTGTAAACTTCCCTATTCTACCTAAGTAACTTTGTTCTAAATGTTTTTGAGCCAACTCATTTTCTAACGCTACAATCTCTTGATCGCTACTAGATAACTCTATTTTTGCTTCATAAGTTTGTTCTAGCTCTAAATTACTTGGGTAGTTGCTTAAAAACCAGATCAACATAGAAGCAGCTGCAATAAAAGTACCAGCTTTTTTAAGGTACATCCATGTTTTTGTAACAACTGTATGCCAGATCAGTTTAAACGATGGTAAGCGATACTTTGGCATCTCCATAACAAATGGCTCATCTACACCTTTAAAAGCTGTAATTCTAAGTATTTTTGCTGCGATCAGACCTAAAATAGCCCCACTTATGTAGATCAAAAAGAGTATATTTCCTGCCATTTCTGCAGAGAAGAAAGCACCTGCAAAGAGTACATACACAGGAAGTCTTGCACCACATGACATAAAACCGATCACAAAAAGTGTAAGTAGTCTGTCGCGATCGTTTTTTAAGATCCTTGCACTCATATATGCAGGGATAGAACACCCAAAACCAGTAACAAGGGGGATAAAACTCTGACCATGCATACCAAATCTGTGAAAAAATCCATCTAGTAAAAACGCAACTCTAGACATATAACCAGTTGACTCTAAAAGTGCTATACCAATAAATAAGATCACAATGTTTGGAACAAAAAGCACAACAGCTCCAACCCCGGCTATAAGCCCATCAACTATAAGTGATCGCATATGTTCATTTGATATAGTAGCACCAACCGTGTCTCCAGCCCAACCAAAAAAGCCATCTATCCAATCCATTGGAATAGAACCAATCTCAAATGTAAGCTGAAAAAGACCCCACATAAAAAATAAAAATATAGGTATCCCAAAAAAGCGATGTATAAGGATGTTGTCTATCTTTTCAGTTAGAGTTTTTTTCTCCTCTTGCTTCTCTTGAACAAGCACTTCAGCTACTATACCCCTGTTATATGCAGCATACTCTTCAGCAAAGGCCTCTTTTACATCATCGCTATCGTGGTGCAGTTCAATGTGTTTAGTAGCTTCTAGCAAAATTGGCTGTAGTTCTGTCCAGACTGGATCATCATGAAGTCTTGCGTAAGTTTGCTTGTTGTTTTTCAAGAGGTTTATCGCTATGTTTCTGTATAAATTTTTTGACTTAAACTTATGTTTTTCAAGATTATCTGCAATAGCTGTAATCTCCTCTTCAACTGCTTCACTAAAGATAAGCTTAGGCTTTTGGATCTCTTTTTGTGATTGTTTCAAGATAGCTTCTAAAAGGTCATCTATACCCTCTTTTGTAACGGCTGACACTTTAACACATGGTATACCTATAAGTTTAGACATATATTTATCAAGTATCTCTATCCCCTCTTTTTGTGCCTCATCACTCATATTTAGTGCAATCACCATGTTTTTACCAAGGGTCATAAGCTCAGAGGTCAGTTGGAGGTTTTTCTCTAAATTTGTAGAGTCAACAACATTTACTATTAGATCATACCCTTTATCACAGAGGTAGTCATGTGTAACACGTTCCTCAATGGTGTAATCAGTAAATGCATAAGTCCCCGGTAGATCAACTACTGTAAAGTGGTAGTTTTTATAATCAAAAAGAACTTCTGATTTCTCAACCGTCACACCTGTAAAGTTTCCAACATGCAGATGTGCGTTTGAGATAGAGTTTATAAGCATACTTTTACCAACATTTGGCTGACCAACAAGTGCTACTTTTATATGGCTAGCTGTAACTGGACAAGCTTTTACATTTTCGCTCATATTGACTCTACCTCTATGTTTTTAGCCTCAGCACTTCTTAGTGCTAAAGTTGTCTTACCCACTCTTATTTCTACGTTGCTCTTTGTAGATGTTTGCTCTAGTACATCCAAAACAGCACCTTTCATAATCCCAAAAGAGATCAGCCTTTGTTTAAGTTCTGGCTCTGCTTTTAACTTAGTAACTTTAACTTTATCGTTTTTTTTACATTCATATAGTGTTTTCATTGTATATCTTTTTAAATATTATTTTTACTAATGATAATTGATATCATATTAATTCTAGGTTAAAAGTGATAACTATTTAATTGCTCAATTAAAGATTTTATTATTAATACAAAATCTAAAAACTTATTTTTTGTCAACTCTTTATACTAACAACCTCAACATCGCTGCAATCTATATCTTTTTTAAGTAGGTACCCTTTTGGTATCTTGTTTACAACTATAACCATATCAAGTTTTTCAAAAAACTTGATATGCCTAGAAACTGTTGCATAACCAACTGATTTTGAATCTTCATTTAGCTTATTAACAAGATACTCTATGCTTACTGGGTATGACTGATCATGTAAGATCTTTAACACCTTCTCTCTTTGGTCTGAGTATCGTAGTTTGTTTTGTTTTAGATAGTTGTATATCTTAGAGCGAAAAATTGACAAAGACTCTCTCTCTTTTGCGTTTATGTATAACATATTAGTTTCCTAACTCCCCAACAGGTGCTAATTCTGGTAATAGATGCTCGTATCTTTTGTCAGTTAAAGTTCTTAAAAACGCCTCAAGGTTTCTGATTTTTGTGTCACTCATACTTTTTTGTGCTAAATCACTATGGTTTATTGTTTCATTGTAGTCGTTACCTCCCCATTTCTCAGCAGTTTCTGGATTGATCGGGTGTAAGTTGTGGTTAGACTCACCTAGATGATCGTAAAATTCTAGCACTGTGCGAAGCTTTTTAAACACGCCATTACTCATATACGGTCCTGTTATAGCTACATTTCTAAGGGTTGGAACTTTTGATTTTCCTAAATGACCTTGCCAGTTCTCATCTGTATCTTCAATAGTAGCACCTAGTCCTCTAAACTTTGCGTTACCATCTTGCAATCCAAGGGCTGCTCTTGCACTCATAGCCTCATTATTTCTTGGTGTGCCTATGTTGTGATACTCATAGTTTGTAAAAAGCTCCCTCTCTATAGCTTCGCTAGATGAGTTTAAAGTATGGCATGTAGCACAAGATGTATTTGCCTGAGAGAAAAATAGAACATACCCAGCTTCCTCTTCAAGGGTAAATTCATACTCACCCCTCTTCCATCTGTCGTACTTAGAATCAAACGCTGCAAACTCCTCTGTTTTTTCAAACTTCGCAATCGCCTCAGTCATGGCATCGTATGAAGCATCTATATTATCAAAAATACCCTTACCGTATAGGTTTTCAAATGCTTTTACATACTCTTTATTCTCTTTTATGCGATCAACTACTGCGTTTTTATCATCCATCATCATCTCAGTACCATCAAGTGGTGGTCCACCTGCCTGATCTTTTAAACTTACTGCACGCCCATCGTGAAACTGTCCACCTTTGTAACTACCATCATCTTGTTTATGAAACTTAGGGCTAAACTGAGCATATGACGCTGTTGGTGCATTTCTTCCACCAAGGCTTACGCCATCATCTCCAACTGAAAAAGCTCCATAAATAAAAACATTTTGGTCAACATCATCTTTACTAAAGCGTGCATCTACAAAGCCATGATCGGGATCGTGACATGTTGCACAAGATGTATTTCTTGTTAATGAAAGGTTTTTGTCGCTGAAGAGTTTCGCCCCAAGCTCCTCCTTTGTTAGATGGGTAGCGTTATCAGCACTATCGCTACTGCCACAACCACTTAACAAAACTAAACTTGTAACTAATATACTCGATAAAACTTTCATAAATCTACCTTTAAAATATAAATCCTAGTGCAAAAGTCAGAGCTCTTTCATCTTTTAACTTTGCATCACTTGCATAATCTTTTACTTCATAGTTTGCTTTTATGGCAACCTTTGGATCGGGAAAGTAGTTTATACCAGTTGTGTATTCCATAAACCTGTTGTTTCCCACATATGTAGTTTGTCCATCTACATCCATATCTAAGTTTTCGATCTCACCCAAAACATAAAACTTATGAGTAGATCTACTAAGCATAGGCATTATGTTGTAAGAGAGCATTAAGTACTCACCATGGACACTATCTGCTATGTCATTTGTAGCACTACGAAGCCTCTCAACATCACCACCTAGTTTTCCATAAGTTGCTAATGCTTGGATATCCCAACCATTATTTTTGTACTGCATATGTACCTCTGCTAAAAACATATCTACCTTAGCACCTTCATCTGTATCGCTTTGAGCTAAAAAAGCAGATCCGCCTATGTTTAATCCACCGCTTAAGTCATAACTACCACGAGCTACAAAACCAACATCATCACTATAAGCTTTTGCACCATGTCTTCCATTTTTTATAAACTTTGTCTGCTGGGCACTAGTAGCTGAGTTTGTGTTTGTATCTTTTACTACCTCTGCACCAAACTCCCCAGCATCTGGTGCGATCACAACACCGGCGTAGTATTCAAAGTTCTCTATCTCACCATGCACTAATAAACCGTTTGTATGCCATGTTGATGGTATGATCATGTTTTCAACTGTTGGACGCGCTACAGTTTGAAAAGATACCGGCTCATGGTTAAGGTTTATAAGTCCCATTGGGGTTAAAATATGACCTACACGTATGTTAAAACTCTCATCTATTAAAAAATCAAGATATGAAAACTCTACAATTGCATATTTGTAGTTTTTGGTACCATCACTTCTAGCCCCACCATCTTCAAACTCAATCTCTGTGTTCATTATGATCCAGTCGTTAAATTTATAGCCTATGTATGGCACAAACCTCAAAATACTAGTTGTAAACTTATTTTTTGTCTCATTTAATGTAGCATCAGAAAAATTTTCATAGTTGAAATACTTTTGAGCAGTGTACTCACCATACCCACCTATACTCAATGCATCTTGGGAGTTATATACCTTTGAAGCTGCACCACCCATAGAGCTAAAACTCTCGTACTCTGAAGAGCCTATTGGGCTTAAACTCACTATCTCATCCAAGATGCTTTGATTTGTAGCTTGTTGATCTGATTTGATCTTTTGCATCTGCTGTTTTAAAAGCTCTAACTCTTTTGCCAACTCCTCATTACTAGCACCAAGCAGCAAACTGCAACTCAAAGCTAGACTCATCATAATTTTTTTCATTATTTCCTCCTAAATGGTTCTACTAACATCTCTAAAACTGAGTTATGAACCTTGTTGTTTTTTAAACCAAACTCCAGACACTCATCTGTATCAACAGAGGTGTAAGAGCCAAACATATGATCCCAAACCGAAAGTACCCCACCAAAATTTTTATGTGAATACTCTTTTGAATGATGGATTTGATGCATAAAAGGGGACACAAAGATCTTCTCAAATACACCAAATTTCAAAGGGATATGTGAGTGTCTAAGGTTTGCACCCAAAACTCCTGATAAAAATACAACAATATTTGCACCAGCTACCTCAACGATCCCAATAGATGCACCATAAAAGTAGATAAAAACACCACTTACAACACCCACACTAAGAGCATAACGAAGCCCAAAAAGTAAATTTTCTAAGGGATGGACCCTGTAAAAAGTCAGGGGGTTTAAAACCTCTGCACTGTGGTGAATCTGATGAAGTCTCCAAAGAACAGGAACAGTGTGTAAAAACCTGTGCAACCAATACCTTGTAAAATCTCCAACTACAAAGAGTGTTAGTGTGTAAAACAGAACTACAAACTCTTTTGAACTTTTTGTTTTTTCTATATAGCCAAACCCATCTTCCAAAAATAGAGCTATACTCAAGCTTATATCTTTTGAACTAAATATAAGTGACATCAGAGGCAGTAAAACTGCAATCTTTAAAAATGAGATAACTACGAAATATCTGTAGTCGTTTTTTGCACTCTCATGCCACCATACTTTTTTACTTAAAGCGTAAGAGTATTTTGGGTTAAAATATAGGTACATCAATGAGATCAAGAGTGCAGATGCAAGATAGATCCAGTACACCCTAGCACTACTTGTAAAAAAATACTCTATGCCAAAATACTCCATTTTTAATCCCCATCAGCCTCTAAAATATCTTGTCTAAAGTTAAGCCCTGTGATCAAAGCTGTATAGTTGTTTTGAATAGTCCTTGCGGTCTCAAAAAGCTCTGTAGTTTTTTCACTTGTAAGCTCATCATCTATTAAGCCACTATAGCTATCACAAATAAGAAGTGCTTCATCTACAGCATCTCTTATAGCTCTTAACTCGCTAGAAGCACCACCCTCTTTTGCTATATCTTCAAGACCGTTAGTGATCACACTTTTATGGGTACGAAGTATTTCTTTCATGGACTCAAGTGAGTATGAACTGTAGTAGTACTCCAAACGTTTAGGATCTGGATCATCTTTGTATTTTAAGGTCAGTCCAGCTGCCTCACCAATACGCCATTCGCGAAGATTAAAAGCTTGTTGAACAAGTACATTTAAAAGTGCGTTTAGTGAGTCCTCGCCACTTGTAGCAAGCATACTAGTCTGTGTGTAGTAATCTCTGATCTCTTTTAGGTGAGTCGATATCTTATTGATCATCACTAAGGCTGCATCAACTCTATTTTGGTTCATATTTGCTAAAAGATCAGCATAACTTTCCCTATTTCCAAAAAGTGTGTACTCTAGTGCTGTAATACCCTTTAGGGAGTTTGCAACCAAACCTTTTGTTCCAGCAAACACAGCATCAAGATCACTAGCAATATCTTGAGACTTAGAACCCTTTATATAGTGTTCTAAATAAAACTCTGCTATATCACGCATAGAGTCATCGTTGTAACCAGCTACATAGAGTGTCTCAACCCTTTTGTATGAGAGTACAAGCTCTTTAAAAGTCTCTTGCGCAGCTACTAAATTACTTTGATCTGTAGTAGTATTGAGATCTTCAATTATAGATACTAACTCTACTGATTTATTATAAGTATCGTTTGCATCTTTATAGATCACATTCTCAAGAATACTCTGTATAGACTCATCTAAAGTAGCTTGTGAACTGCTTGAGCTAAGAAGTCCATTCTCTGCATCATAGCTGTTTTCTCCACCACATCCACTAAATGTTAATGTCACTATAAACATAAGTAAAAGTGTTTTAAATCTACTAAATCCCATTTAAAAACTCCACTAAATAATCTCTGTCTTTTTTATCTAAAGCTCTAAAAGCCTCTGCTTGACTCTTAGCTTCTCCACCATGCCAAAGTACTGCTTCTTCTATGCTTCTTGCACGTCCATCGTGTAGGAGGTTAAGATCACCGCTTGCCTTTTTGTAAAGTCCCATACCCCAAAGTGGTGGTGTACGGAACTCATTTGCTCTAGCTTTAAATACACTATGCCCATCAGACAAACCATCACCCATATCGTGAAGTAAAAAGTCACTATATGGCTTTATAATCACCCCATCACTTGTAGTGAAACTATCTACATGACACTTAACGCACCCAAGATCGTTAAAGATCTTCTCGCCCCTTTCAAAGCTTTTGCTTTTTCTCTGGGTAGGTATCTTTAGAGTTTTTAAGTAAAAAGTTATCGCATCTAGCCTATCCATAGGCAGGTCAAAATCATGATGCCCTTTTAGTGCTTCTTGACACTCTTTTTGTGCATCTGTACAGTTATGGTTTGGATATAGAGGATTAGATAGTCCCATATCGTTATGTGCTGCATTTGCACTTTGGTGTTTTACAGTTGCTGCTGCCGCTTTCCATGTAAAGCGACCAAGCTCTGTGGAGTTTGTTTCAGGGTTATATACCCAGTTTGCCCTACCACTTATGCCATCTTTGTTAAGATCCTCTATATCCTCATTTGCTAAAATATCCTCTTGCTTTATAGACTCAATAGCTCCAAGACCTGTAAGTGCCAAAGCTCTGTGTGGAGCTACATTTGCATCTTTATGAAGTTCTCCATACTGAAGTTTTGTTAGTATAAATGATGGTTTTCTCAGTTCATAAGGCTCACCATCACCATATTTGAGATTAATATA
>JBEPWC010000057.1:0-9009 GCA_041642615.1 Sulfurimonas sp.
AAAAGAGTCAATACATATACTCAGAGTTAGATAACTTACTTGGAGTTGAAGTGGGGGTTGGGCTTAATTTTTAAAAGCCCCTCCCCATTTTTGAGTAAACTAGTTACTCCTAGCTAAAGCTGCAAAATCTATCTCTTGCTCTTGTTTTTCTTCATCACGTTTTTTATCCTCTTCGTAGTTTCCTGTTGAAAAAACATACTCACTTTTTTTTAATATACACCCTTTTATACCCGGCAGGCAATCTTTTTTTAGTAGTTTACAGTAGCCTTTATGATCGTGTTGACAAGTCCATCCCATTCTATTCTCTTATAAAAAGTTATAACTATAAAATTATAACTGAAATATTTTTATGATAAAATATGAACAAGACTAAAAAGGGGGTTAGATGAGTGTATTAGGTCGTCAAGTTGTAAATGATTCATCGTATGAAATTTTTGCTTATGATATTCTATATAGAGACGATAGCAACAATATAGATACAAACAACCTCTCGGCTTCAGCTTCCTCTTTAGCAAAAGTTTTAAATGACTTTGGGCTTGAAAATGTTGTGGGTGTTTACAACGGTTTTTTAAGAGTTGATTACGATTTTTTATCAAACAACATTATATCTACACTTTCAAAAGATCAGTTTGCCCTTATGATCCTCCAATCGTGTTTTTTAGAAAAAAAACTTAAACCTAAGCTCAAAAAACTAATTTCTGATGGTTATAAGTTTGGTCTTAATGACTCAATAGTTAATGCTGAAACTATAAAAGAGATTACCCCTCTTGTGGAGTATGTGGAGTTTGTAAAAATAGATACATTAAATTCTGATGAGGCATATGTCGATAAACTAATAGAGTATCTAAAATCAAAAAATAAAAAGATTATAGCTTCAAAGATTGAGACACATGAACTGTATGAACTCTATAAAGAAAAAGGGGTTGATTATTTTCAAGGTTATTACTTAAAAAGACCAAATATTATACAAACAACATCGTTTAATGCTACTGAAGCACAGATTTTAGAGCTGTGGAATCTTTTACAAAACAATGCCAGCACTAAAGAGGTAGTATATGAACTTGAAAAAAACCATGCATTAGCTTTAAAACTTATGCAGTTTATAAACTCATCTTTTTTTTCATTTCGGACACAAATATCATCAATAACTCAGATCATTAACCTTTTAGGACGTGATGCTCTTGCTAACTGGCTTTTAATATTTATGGTTTCATCAAAAGAAGATGGAAAAAAGCCAAATCACCCTTTGCTTCTGATGGTTATAAACAGAACAGAGATTATGGTAGGACTTTTAAATCTTATTAAACCTAGTGCGTCAATGAGTGAGAAATCAACAGCCTACTTAGTTGGAATGTTATCTTTAATACATTTGTTATTTCAAATTGAGCATAGAGAATTTTTACATAAACTCAGTGTCTCTGAAGAGGTTGAAGAAGCGATGTTTGAAGCTAAAGGATTTTTTGGACAATTACTTGTTTTAACACGCTATATTGAAAATGCAGATAATAAGAGCATAGATGAATATATAAAAAAATACAATATAAATGAAGAAGATATGCAAAAGATCATATCTCAAGCTATGATAAAAGTTAACCAGTTTGATAAGATGATACAGGAAAACTTTTAAGTCTATTTACAAATAATTTAACTTATAAATATACAATGTATTCTTAATATTAATGTAAGGATATGAAATGAAAGCAGTTAAGTCGTTATTTTTTACTTTAGCGTGTAGTTCAGCACTTATGGCCGGTACACACTGGGGTTATACAGGTCATGAAGGCCCTGAACACTGGGGAGACTTGAGTTCTAAGTTTGAGATGTGTAAAGTGGGTAAAAATCAGTCACCAATAAATATATCTAAAAAAGTTACGGTAGCTACAGATGGTTTAGAAGACATAAAGTTTAATTACAACACAAGAGCTTCAGAGATTGTTAACAATGGACACACCATTCAAGTAAATATAAACGGTGGAAGTTCTATAGAGGTAGATGGAAAAACATTTGAGCTAAAACAGTTTCATTTCCATACACCTAGTGAAAACCAGATTGAGAGTAAAAACTTTCCACTTGAAGCACACTTTGTTCATGCTGCAAAAGATGGTTCTTTAGCAGTTGTTGCTGTAATGTTTGAAGATGGTGAAGAAAATTTTATTCTTGATAAACTATGGTCTAAAATGCCTCATAAAGCAGGTGAATCTACAAAATGTGTTATGCCAGCTAAAGGTTTTTCAATGTTAATGCCAAAAGATAAGTCTTACTATAAGTTTAATGGTTCACTAACTACACCACCATGTTCTGAGGGCGTTAGGTGGATGGTTTTAAAAGGGTATTCACATATTTCAAAAGCTCAAACAGAAGAGTTTTTAGAACTGTTTCACCATGCAAACAACAGACCTGTTCAACCTGTAAATGCTCGTAAGGTTATGAAATAGATTGTTTGTAAAAAAACTTGAATACGCTTTTATCATTTTAATAGTTTTTGCACTTTTTTATTTGGCAAAAAACTATTATGATGATTATCAGTTTAAACATAATGATATACCAGAATCGTATAAACAAAGAATAGCCCAAAAAGAGAAAGAAGTTTTAGAGCTAATGCAAAAACACTATGGTTTTGCATACAAAGTTCCTCTGATCGTGACAGACAAATTTAAAGGCAGACTCTATGGACTTTGCGTTTATAAAGATGGGGATGTAAAAATATACCTAAATAAAAAAGTTATGCAAGAGAGTTTTGAGTACATAATCGATAGTGTGATCGCTCATGAGTATGCACATGCACTCATGTTTAGACTAGGACACTTCTCAAAAGATGGTGATGGACACTCAAAAGAGTGGCAAAACGCCTGTGTAAAACTTGGTGGTGTTGGTTGTATGAAGTATGTTGACAGAGATGATGTGATCATGGGAAAACTTCCATTTTAGATCAGCTGATTTTTAACAAACTCCATATAATGACCCTCTTCAAGCTCTAGCTCTTTATGGCTTCCTGCTTGGACTATTTTTCCACCATCTAGTACGTAGATCGTATCAGCACCTTTTACTGTGCTTAGGCGGTGGGCTATTGTGATCACAGTTTTATCTTTTAAGATCGGTTGTAGTGTTGCGTAGAGTTTTACCTCTGTGTGTACATCTAGTGCTGATGTTGACTCATCAAATATTACAACATCAGGATCAGCTATGATCATCCTAGCTATACTAAGGCGTTGACGCTGTCCCCCTGAGAGTCTGATCCCATGACGTCCTACTATGGTATCTAAACCATTGTCCATATCATCGATCATCTCTTTTAGTTGGGCTATCTCTAGTGCTTTATATATCTTTTCATCATCAATAGTGCGATCACCCATAGTTATGTTAAAACGAAGGGTGTCATTAAACAAGATTGGCATCTGAAGAACTAAAAAGATCTTTGATCTAAGGGAGTGCTTGTCAAGTTCATCTATATCTATGTTGTTATATCTAAGTCTGCCACCATCCCTTTCATAAAACCCAGATATGATCTGTGCTAAGGTGGTTTTTCCACTCCCACTTGCACCAATAAGTGCTATTTTAGATCCTTTTTCTATCTGCATAGATATATCTTTTAGAGTCTGTTTCTCTTTTGAGTAGGAAAAACTTAGGTTGTCTAGGCTTATATCTACACCACTTCCACTAAGTTGTTTTGTAGATGATCTCTCTGTTTTTAGTGTAAGTATCTTGTTTAGTCTCTCTAGTGCTGCTTTTGCTGCTGAGTATGAGTACTGCATACCAAGGATCTCTTGAACCGGTGTCATAATAAACCAGATATAGCCAAACATCGCAAACATCATACCAATGCTAAGATCACTATACGCAACCAGTAAAAGTCCAGAAGCACGTAAGAGCTCATACATAGTTAAAAAGATCGTAAAAGAGAGTCTCTCATAAGCAATGTTTTTAAAACCAAACTCATTTGACTTTTCTCTAACTCTTTGGGCATGTTCTATTGCCTCAGAGAAAAAATAATTCTCTTTGTTGCTTGCTTTGATCTGCCCATAAAGCTCAAGTGTCTCACCTATGTTTTCTTGAAAATTCTCAATTGCAGCATTCTCTTTTTTCTTTAGAACACCAACTTTTTTACTCATATTTCTACTTAGGAGCATTATGATTGGCTGGATCACAAGTATAAGGATCCCCATGATAGGATCAATTGCGATCATCACAATACCAACAGCTAAAAGCATAAGTACAGATGAGACAAGCTTGCTTGCAACACTCATAATAAAGTTATCAAGTGTATTTACATCTGTTACAAGGTTAGATGTGATCGCACCGCTACCCAGTGTTTCATACTCATTCATAGAGGCAATTTTAAGGTGTTCTAAAAGACGCTCTCTTATTTTAAAAGTTACAAATTTTGCTATTTTTGTAAATATCTTTGTGATCAAAACGGTAAAAACATAGTATAAAAAGCGTAAAAATATAACTGCAAAAGTAACCACAGCTATATATACAAATGCGTTTGCTCCACTAAAGAAATGATCTATAAACTCTACAACACTTCCGGGTTTGTTAAGTAGCACTTCATCTACTAAGATCGGAAGTAGTAGTGGGATAGGCACACTTATAAGGATAGCTAAGATTGTAGCTATTTGACCATATATAAGTGTTTTTTTATCTTTTAGTATCAGTCTTGCAATAGATTTTATTGTTATTGGTGGGTTGTTCATATAGTTTATTTCTCAAATGATTTGTAGATACTTTTGAATTGGTTAACATTCTTGACAAATATATCTACTAGGTCTGGATCGAAGTGTTTTGCACTTTGTTCTTTTATAAGCTCTACAGCTTCTTCAAAACTGCACGCTTCTCTATATGGACTTTCAGATGTTAGGTTGTCAAATACATCAGCTAATGCAACTATGCGTCCTTCAATTGGTATTTTGTGACCATGTAAACACTTTGGATAACCACTTCCATCATACTTTTCATGATGGGTTAGTGCTATTGTAGCTCCTGCTTTTAAAAATTCATTATTTGAACTCTTTAATATATCATACCCTATTAGCGTATGCTTTTTCACTAGATCAAACTCTTCATCTTTTAGTTCTCTTGATGTTCGTAGAAGTATGTCTGGGATCCCAACTTTTCCAATATCGTGAAGTGGTGCTGCATGAAAAATGATGTTTTGTATATGATCACTAAGTCCATACCTTTGAGCCAGTAGTTTTGAATACTCAGCTAATCTTGCAGTATGTACTGATATGTTTTTGTTTTTGTACTCTGTTGTTTTACTAAGCACTTCTAAGAGTTCAAACTCATCTTCTTTTATATTATATGTAGCGTTTTGAACCTCTTCTTTTAAAAGCTTTGCTTTATCACCTAGTATTATACTTAACTCTCTTAGTTGTAGTAGGTTTTCTACCCTTAGTTTAAGTTCTATATAATTAAATGGCTTTAAAATAAACTCATTAACTCCAGCTCTTTGAGCTTCTTCATACAGTGTTTTTCTATCCTCTTCATCTTTTATGATTAATATTGGTATGTCTGGATGGCTTTCTCTAAACTCTGAGGCTAACTTGATCCCTTTATAGTATTTAAAGTTATTTTTTACAATTAACAGATCAACATCTTGCTGCATCAAAAATGTCATAGCCTGTAATGGATCTTTAAGTTTACTAAGCTTTATGCCAATTTCATTGCAATACCTACTAACTTTTGATATCGTGTCACTATCATCCTCCACTAAAGCTATTACCATCCCTTTAAACTCCATATAGACTACTTTTTATGATTATCCTAAAAGATGCTTCAAAGAATCATCGATTGTTTTGTATTTAAATTCAAATCCTGCATCTTGCAATGCTTTTGGATATACCTCTTTTGAACTAGTAAGTACATTAGAACCCTCACAAAATAGAAGTTTCAATACAAATATTGGTAGCGGCAAAAAAGTTGGACGATTTAGAACTTTGCCTAAACTTTTTGTAAAAGTATGGTTTGTTACAGGCTCTGGAGCAGTTGCATTAAAAGTGCCAGTTAGTTTATTGTCTAAAATATATTTATAGATATTAACTAGATCATCAATATCTATCCAGCTAGTCATCATGCTCCCATCTCCAATAGTACCGCCAACTCCAAGTTTAAATGGTGGCAGCATCTGAGCTAACGCACCTCCATCATCACCGAGTACTACGCCAAACCTTACAATAGCAGTTGGTTTGTTACACTTTTTTGCTTCATCTTCCCAAGCCTTTGTTAGTGAGCCTAAAAAATCATCTGCATACCCATCAAAACTCTCATCATACTTTGCATTATCTGGGTATGCACCAATAGCTGAGGTAGATATAAAATGTTTTACTTCACTTTTGTTTATAGCACCTACTAGTTTTTTTGTAGTTTCAACACGGCTTGAGATTAAAACTTTTTTATACTCATCGCTCCATCTTTTTATTATAGGTGCCCCAGCAAGATTAAAAACAGCATCAATACCCTCTAGCTTTTTTAAGATCTGCTCTTGTGTGTCGTTGCGATCTATAACTACATGATCTTTAAACTCATTTAGCAGGTGTGAACCTACAAATCCACTTGCTCCACTTAGTGCTACTTTCACAATACACCTCCAAAATTTTATATTATCATATTATCAAATATTTCATTTTTTTAATACAATAATAATGACATTTAGTATGTAAAATAAGTTATAAACCTGTTTTAACTTAAATTTTTGTACTTAGATCTTTAGAGGGTTTCCCAAGGTGAAAACCTTGAACATAGTCTATATCGATCTCTTTTAAAAACTTCAAAATTTCTTCGTTTTCAACAAACTCCGCTATTGTTTTAACATTTAGCTCTTTTGCTAAAGATATGATCGATTTTACAAAAGCTAAATCTTTTTTGTCTTGGTGAATATTTACAATAAACTCCCCATCTATCTTTATATAGTCAATTGGAAATCTTTTTATATAGTGAAAAGATGAAAAGCCTGAGCCAAAATCATCTATGGCAAAACTAAACCCTTTTGCTTTTAGGTTTTGTACAAACTTTTCTAAAAGTGAAAAACTTTTTACTGTCTCTCTCTCTGTAATCTCAAAAACAACCTGTTTTCTATCGATCTCATATTTAGTACCAAGTGCTACGATCTTGTCTATAAACTCACCAATCATAAGAGCTTTAGGGGAGAGGTTTATAAAGATAAGTCCTTTGTAGTCCTCCCTTTTTATCTTCTCAAAAGCCGCTTCGATAACTATGTAGTCCATTTGATGGACTATCCCTAAAGACTCCGCAGTTTCTATAAAACGTCCAGCTGAGATGATATCTCCATTTAGGTCTATTCTCATAAGTAGTTCGTTGATCTCAACCTCATTTGTTCTTGTGTTTACAATAGGTTGAAAATGTGGGATGATCTTTTGGTGTTTTATGGCATCTAAGACTATTATAGATTGATCTTGTATTTTTTGGTGGATCTCCTCTATATCTGTTTCATTTGGATATCTAACACTGTTTTTACCCTCGTACTTTGCTTTGTACATCATAGAATCTGCTATGTTAAAAAGCTCCTTAGAATCTTTTGAATGTTCAGGGTACTGTGCTATCCCTATAGAGACTGTCATGCTTGTGATTGTTCCATCAGGTGCTTTTAGTTCATGCTTTTCTACATTTTTCAAAATTCTTTGTGCAACTGTATATGTTTGGTTGATAGAACTCTCTGGAAGTATCAGAGTAAATTCATCTCCCCCATATCTGGAGAGTATATCTTCATCTCTTTTTGAATCCTCTAGTACATCAGCAAATTCTTTTAAAAACTCATCTCCAAAGCTGTGTCCATGTGTGTCGTTGATCGGTTTAAAGTTGTCACAGTCTATTACGATCACACCAAATTCATAGTCATGACTTCTTGCTCTTTTGATCTCATACTCAAGCATATCTCTAAAAACTCTTTGTGAAAACAGTCCAGTTAGAGGATCTCTTGTAGCATAAAACTCTAGGTTTTCAGTATACTTGTTGATAGCTTTGATTGAGCCTACTAAGTTAAGAAGTGTTGTAAGTATAGAGTCGATCACAATAGAGTGGACTGAGTCTTTTTCTAATTTTGACTGCACACCTAGTCCTACAATACCGCCTATTTTTGGTGCATCTAAAAGTAAAGATTTTGCTTCGTGTTCTATATCGTCAATCGCTAGTTTTGTTAAACAGATATCTTCTTCACTGAAGTTATGGTTAACTGCACAATCAACCTGATTTAAGTAGTGATGCTCAAATATCATCTTTTTAGCTACTTCATCTAGGTGCTTTAAAAGTTGCTCTTCTGGCTTTCCATACCAAAAGATCTCTATCTCATACTCCTCATTTTCTGTTTTAAAGATGGTGATCAAACAGTACACAGGAAGTACAATGTTGATCTCATGTAGTAGGTCTTTTATATACTCTTTCCAGTCTTTTATAATGTCAGATGTTATTACCATTTTATCGAGAAGTTTAACTTCAAACTCTAAAATATCCTTGTCAACTGCTATATCTTTTAGTTTTAAACTTAGAGCATTTAAGCCCTCTGAGACTCTATCAAACTCTTTATATGTTTTTTTATCTTTGTGTATTTTTATATTTTTAAAATCTTTTACTGTGTTTATGCTATTGACTTTATCTTCAAAAGAATTTAGCGATATATTTATCTTATTTAGCAGATTTTTTGAAAGAAGATAAACTATTAAAAACATGATAGGCAATATGATCAAAGAGAACAAAAAGTAGTTGTATGTAGTCTCCTCAATAAGCTCTTTAAAGTTATACTCAACTTTAACTACACCTAAAATATCACCCTCAACAACATTCACATGACACTGCATACACTCATTTTTTGCAAGAATTGGGGTTATGATTTTGGTTGACTCATCAGTTGAGTTAGAGATCTTTTGTCTTGTTTTAAAAACTTTTTCTACCTTAGCATCATCAAACAGCAACAAAGTCACAAAGTAGGCGAGACCAGACTAACAGCTAAATGTTTTGCCTCCCTATTTTGAAAACCAGGTAACAGCCGGTGGTCTT
>JBEPWC010000058.1:0-8992 GCA_041642615.1 Sulfurimonas sp.
CAAGCGGTGCTTTTTTATCCCCCTCTTTTTTTACAGCTTCATCTTTAGAGACTAAGATCTTTTTAGAGATATCTGAGATACCAACACCTAAACCATTTTTACCTAAGTTCACATCTATAACGTCGCCTATTTTTTTGCCATCCTCATAACGTTGCAGTTTAGCTTTATGAGTGTTACTATCTTGCGAAACTACAACTAATACTTGAGATGCAAAAGCGAATACGTGAATATTTATTATAATTAAGAAACTTTTTAGCATAATGTATGTTACTATTACTAAAGTATGAAAAAGATTAATTATGGAAAAATATTATGGGCATAAACATCTCCAAAGCATCAGCAAGTGATGCTGGATTTATAGCAAGAATGATTCTTCAAAGCTCAAGAGCTGAAAAGAAGTATGGTATATACGACTTAGCTTTTGGTACGCGTAGTGATGAGGAGCTTTTGAGTTATTTAGAAAAAATGGTGGTAACACAAACAAAGAATCATATGCACTATAGTAATTTTCTAGTTGCAAGTATGGATTCAAAGAAGGTTGGCACAATATGTAGTTATGAACCTCGTATCTCAACTCACGAAGCTTTTAAGAAGTCTTTAGAAGAGATCGGATTTGATGGTGATCTTAGTGATTATGAAGAGATCTTAAGTACTTGTAGGTTTGAACAAAATAACCGGACACTTAATTTTGACTTTATGGAAGAGCTTGAGGGTTTTGTAGATGTTGGTGTTTTAAAAGCACTAATGCAAAAAAGCTTATTAGCTGGTAGACTAAAAGGCTACAGGATAGCTCAAACTATTGTTGAGATAGGCTCATTAGAGATAATCTTACTTTACAAAAAGCTAGGATTTAGAGAGGTAAAACAGCAAGAGTGCGAACTTTACAAAGAGAAGTTTGGTCGCTCAGGGCTTGTACTTTTAGAGATAGAGTTTTAGTCATAGAACCAAATTTCTTATCTCTAATACCATCACTTCTTGCCATAGGTCTGGCTCTTTTTACAAAAAATGTAAATCTCTCTTTATTTAGTGGTATCTTACTTGGTATTTTTTTCTTAAGTGATTTTAGTTTTATAGATACTATCTATGGGACATTTGAGCTTTTTTATACCCTTTTAACCACTCCATGGATCTTAAAAACTTTAGCATTTGCTATTTTAGTTGGCTCAATTATGGAGTTAGTAGAGAGAAGTGGTGGCATAGGTGGTTTTGTAGATTATCTTGAAAATAAAAAAGAGTTAATAAGCTCAAAACGCTCAGCTTTAATGTTAAGCTACATAATAGGTGTAGTTATATTTATAGAGTCATCCATAACAGCACTTATAAGCGGTGCTGTTGGAAAGCCTCTTTGTGACAAACACAAGATCTCAAGAGAGAAACTTGCATATGTGTGTGACTCAACATCTGCACCAATTAGCTCGTTAATAGTCTTAAATGGGTGGGGTGCCCTTTTACTTGGGCTTGTGTTAACACAGATCGAATCTAATTCATTAAACATAAGTGCAGTTGAGCTTCTAATCGACTCCGTGTTTTATAATTTTTATGCAATCTTTGCACTTTTAGTTACGTTTTTTACAATATGGTTTGGTTTAGAAATAGGTCCTATGAAAAACACTACATATAAACAGTTTAACAACATGGAGATGAGTTTAAATAAAAGCATGTGGCTTATGATCAGCCCAATACTGCTTATGGTTGCACTAGTTTTTGTTTTTTTGTATATTACTGGGAATGGAAATATGTTTGAGGGCAGTGGATCAAGCTCTATCTTTTATACGATGTTAGCAACACTTATCTTTATAAATATATATTATTTTTTTACAAAAAGTATGTCTTTTAAAAACATACAAAAAAATTCACTAGTTGGTGCTAGAAAACTTTTTCCTATAGCTATGATCCTTTTGTTTGCATTTGGGATTGCAGATGTAAGTTCTGAGTTAAAAACTGGGATATATTTGGCTTCTTTAGCAGATGAAAATATAGATCCAGTTTTTTTAGCAATAATAGTATTTGGACTGAGTGCAGCAATAGCTTTTTCAACAGGGACAAGTTGGGGTACATTTTCTATTATGATCCCAATAGCAGTACCTATGGCAATAGGAGTTGATGCAAATATTGCTATGGCAATAGGTGCAGTGATATCTGGAGGTGTTTTTGGAGATCACTGCTCACCAATCTCTGATACTACAATCATCTCTTCACTGGCCACTGAGTGTGATGTGATCTCACATGTGAGAACCCAACTTCCATATGCACTTATATCTGGAGTATTAGCTTCATTATTTTTTATAATATTCTCATTAATTAGTTAAAAGTGTCATTCTAAAGCTTATTAACTCTTAAGATAAGCTTACTTTAAATAGAATTTTAGTATTATTGCGCGTTTATAACTCCCTAGACTCTAGTGAGTTAAATTCTACTGGAAAAATTAAGTAAAGGAAAACAATGCCAACAATCAATCAATTGATTCGTAAAGAGCGTAAGAAAGTTGTAAAGAAATCAAAATCTGCAGCACTATTATCTTGCCCTCAGCGTCGTGGTGTATGTACACGTGTTTACACAACTACACCTAAAAAACCAAACTCAGCTTTAAGAAAAGTTGCGAAAGTTCGTTTAACTTCAGGATTTGAAGTTATTTCATATATCGGTGGTGAGGGTCACAACCTTCAAGAACACTCAATCGTACTAGTACGTGGTGGTAGGGTAAAAGATTTACCTGGTGTTAAATATCATATCGTTCGTGGTGCATTAGATACTGCTGGTGTAAGTGATAGAAAAGTTGCTCGTTCTAAATACGGTGCTAAAAGACCTAAGAAATAGGTTTAACTAATTAGTTCAAGCTAGCTACAGGGTACAAAAGTATCTTGAGTAAATTTGAATCAGTTAAAATTTAGATGTTTTCTGGCAAGTTTTTGTGAAAAAACAGCTCATTAAAACAATTTTAACTATTAGAAAATTGAAGACAAGGAAAATTAAAAATGAGAAGAAGAAAAGCTCCCGTTCGTGAAATTATGCCTGATCCTGTATATGGAAGCAAAGTTTTAACGAAGTTTATTAACAAAATAATGTTAGATGGTAAAAAATCAACTGCTGAAAAGATTATCTATTCAGCACTAGATATCATCGGTTCTCGTGGAGAGAAAAGTGGAATTGATACATTCAATGATGCTATTGATAACATTAAGCCTATTATTGAGGTAAAAAGTCGCCGTGTTGGTGGTGCTACTTATCAAGTTCCAGTAGAAGTACGCCCAGTACGTCAGCAATCTTTAGCTATTAGATGGTTAGTAGATGCTGCTCGTAAGAGAAATGAAAGAACAATGGCTGAGAGACTAGCTAATGAGTTTATGGATGCAGCAACTGATAAAGGTAGTGCATTTAAGAAAAAAGAAGATACATATAGAATGGCAGAGGCTAATAAAGCGTTTGCTCATTACAGATGGTAAGGAAGACCTAATATGCCAAGAAGTCACAAACTACAAGATGTAAGAAATATCGGTATTGCTGCTCATATTGATGCAGGTAAAACTACGACTACAGAGAGAATCCTTTTCTATACTGGTGTTGAGCACAAGATCGGTGAGGTTCATGATGGTGCTGCTACTATGGACTGGATGGAGCAAGAGCAAGAGCGTGGTATCACAATTACTTCTGCTGCAACTACTTGTACATGGAATGATAAACAGATCAATATCATAGACACTCCGGGCCACGTCGACTTTACTATTGAAGTTGAGCGTTCTATGCGTGTACTTGATGGTGCTGTATCAGTATTCTGTGCAGTTGGTGGAGTTCAACCACAATCTGAAACAGTGTGGAGACAGCGTAACCGTTATAAAGTTCCATCAATTGTTTTTGTAAACAAGTACGATAGAACTGGTGCTGACTTTTATGAAGTTGAACGCCAGATCATAGAGCGTCTAAAAGGTAACCCAGTTCCTATACAGCTACCTATTGGTGCTGAAGATAAGTTTGAGGGTGTTGTAGATCTAGTTCAAATGAAAGAGATCGTGTGGGATGCTGAAGCTGCAATGGGTTCAGCTTATGCTACTCAAGATATCCGTCCTGAACTTCAAGAAAAAGCTGAAGAGTACCGTGAGAAGATGATCGAAGAGATCTCATCTGTTGATGGTAACGAAGAGCTTATGGAGAAGTTTCTAGAAGGTGAAGAGCTTTCAGAAGATGAGATCAAAGCTGGAATCAAATCAGCAACTCTTGCTATGCATATTGTTCCTATGACAGTTGGTACAGCATTTAAAAACAAGGGTGTTCAAACCCTACTTGACGCTGTTGTTGATTATTTGCCTTCTCCTGTTGAAACAGCACCAATTAATGGTACTTTAATGGATGATGAAGAACAAGAAGTAGCTGTACCTTCAACTGATGATGGCGATTTTGCTGCACTTGCATTTAAGATCATGACTGACCCATTTGTTGGTGTATTGACTTTTATTCGTGTTTATCGTGGTTCATTAGAAGCAGGTTCATTCGTTCATAACTCTACTAAAGACAAAAAAGAAAGAATTGGGCGTATTGTTAAGATGCACGCTATTAAACGTGAAGAAGTTAAAGAGATCTACGCTGGTGAGATCGGTGCAGTTGTTGGTCTTAAAAACACAACTACTGGTGATACTTTATGTACAGGTGAACAAAAGGTTGTACTAGAGAGAATGGACTTTCCTGAGCCGGTTATATCTGTTGCTGTTGAGCCAAAAACTAAGGCAGATCAAGAGAAAATGGGTATCGCACTAGGTAAACTAGCTGCAGAAGATCCATCATTTAGAGTTCATACTGATGAGGAGTCTGGTCAGACTATTATCTCTGGTATGGGTGAGTTACACCTTGAGATTCTTGTTGATCGTATGATGCGTGAGTTTAAAGTTGAAGCTGAAGTTGGTGCTCCACAGGTATCTTATCGTGAAGCTATAACAACTGAAGTTGATAAAAACTACAAATACGCTAAACAATCAGGTGGTCGTGGACAGTATGGTCATGTTGTATTTAAAATGAAGCCTGCTCAAGAGGCTGGAACTGGACTTGTATTTAACAATGAGATTAAAGGTGGAGCAATTCCTAAGGAATTTATTCCGGCTATTGAAAAAGGTATGACTGAGTCTATGGCTAATGGTGTACTTGCTGGTTACCCAATCGAAGACATCGAAATCACTCTTTATGATGGTTCATTCCACGATGTAGATTCAAATGAGATGTCATTTAAAATAGCTGCATCAATTGGTTTTAAAGAGGCTGCTCGTGAAGCTAACCCTAAGATCCTAGAGCCATTAATGAAAGTTGAAGTTGAAGTTCCTGAAGAGTATATGGGTGATGTGATCGGTGACTTAAACCGTCGTCGTGGTCAAGTAAACTCTATGAGTGACAGAAGCGGAAACAAGATTGTAGATGCTCACGTTCCACTTTCAGAGATGTTTGGATATTCAACTGATCTTCGTTCATCTACACAGGGTCGTGCAACGTATTCTATGGAATTTGATCACTATGAAGAGGTTCCTAAAAACGTATCTGAAGAGATTATTAAAAAGAGAAACGGTTAATTTTAACCCATCTCTTTTTGTTTCACCTTTTTGGTGAAACAGCCTTTTTGATTTATCTATCTTTCTTTAATTTATTTATCTTTTTTATCAAACAACTTCATTATAAAACCAAAAACAAAGCGGAAAAAGTAAAGTATTAAATACACAAAAAATGTATATAGAAGCGGGTGTATGTAGTTTCCCATCTCTTGCATAGCTCCAAGTCTTGTGACTGGATCACTTAGCATGTCAGGGTGCATAAGTAAGATTAACAGAGTTAACAACGCTGTGTATATTATTAGTTCTTTTTTTAGTATATTAATCATCTAGATATTTTATATAAATACCACTTAGTTGGTACTAAATTTGCTATAATTTCAATAAAAATTTGGTTTTATTATGAAAATTATTTTATTTACTACTATCTTGGCACTAACATTATTTGCATCAAACCCAAAAGTTTACTCAGCTTTAGGGGATAAATTATATAATAATTTAGAAAAAATAGGCTCTTTGGAGCAAAATAAAAACTTTAAAAGCGATGACGATATTATAAAAGAGTACATTTTTAGTGTAAAAGCACTAAAAGAGATCGGCTTCAATATTGATAAGGGTAATTTCAGTGTTAGTAAAAAGGAGTACTTAACTAGCCTAAGAGAACTTTCAAAAACAAACGATTATTTCGTTATAAAAGTAAAAAAACTTTTTTTAGATTCGATCGATAAGGAAGATAGTGAACTTTTTATAAGTATGATTAAGACAGGACTTTTAGACATAAATAGGTATAAATCAAAGATCAAAAACTACTACTATACCCATAAAGATGAGATCGATATCAAAGATACTATTATAGAGGAATTCTTAGCAGAGGAACAAAAAAAGAGCAAAAAGCCAGCGGTGTACAAGGGTCTAACAAAAGAGGAACTTCATAAGGCTAATATTGAACGTATAAGAGCTAAAGATAAAGCTAGACATGAGGCTATGCAAAAAGCACTAGAAGAGGAGCTAAGAGAGAAAAAGATGCTTATAAGAGAGCAGCAGATAAAAGAGCTTAGAACCAAGTGAGGTCTTCATCTTCACCTGGTCTGCCTTTTAGTGTTAAGTATGGCTCATAGTGCGATTTATAAGCAAGTGAAGGACAATCTTTTACATAGTACCCTATGTATATCCACTCTTTTTTAGTTTCTTTAGCAAATTTTATCTGCATATACATAGAGAGTTTTCCAAGTGCATACTTTTTATAATCTGGATCATAATAGAAATAGATTGAAGAGACTCCATTTGGGAGTATATCTATTAGATCTACACCTATTAGTTTTTTGCCATCAAAGTACAAAACTTCATATCCAAACTCATTTGCTCCACTTACAAAAGAGTTGTAGTAACCTTGTGCAGATGTTGGGGCGTACTCCCAACCTTTGTGATCTCTCATATGTAGATGGTACTTTTCAAAAAGCTCCATATGATCTTTTGAGAGTGTTGGCTTTTGAATGATGGTCTTAAAATGCTCAGCTTTTCTAATAACCCTTCTTTGAGACTTTGAAAAGGTGAAGTTTTTAACATCTATCTTTATGCTTTTGCACTCATCACAACCATCACATATTGGTCTAAAGTACATCTTTCCAAAACGTCTAAATCCACGTTCTATAAAATCTTCACATTTTGCATCTGAGCAGTTATTTATAATCTTGTAATGCATAGTTTGCTCAAGATTATCAAGGTATGAGCATTTATCGTTAATCGAAAATTCTTGTAAAATATTCATACTGTAATATTGACATACTAAGGTTTAATGTACTCTTATTAGGGAATAATTATCAATATGTTATTTTCTATGAATAGCAAATAGTGTTAGTTAATATAGATTTAATTTATATATCTATATAATGGAGCACTATTTATGTTAGGATTGTTAATGGCTGAAAACAAATATATATCAATTGACAAAAGTATTGTTGCTGAGGGTTGTGCATACGATTTTTCATTGTATTATGCTGTACAAAGCAAATCTCAAGTAAAAGAGTTAAAACCAAGAGGTGTGATTGTAGATGATGCTGATCTATTGTATGTAAAAAAAACCAAAAAGCTTTTTGTAAAAGATATTGAACACCATATATATGAAGATTTTTATAAAAACTTTTTACAAACCAACTCATCTAAAGGTAACCCTGTAACTTTTACAAAAAAAATAGACGATATGTACAAAAATGCATCTGTTGCACTAAATGACCTTTTTGAAAACCCTGAAAAACTTAGTAACTATAAAGAGTCAAAAAAAGTAGTATGTGATCTTGTGGATAGTGTCTTAGATGAAGAGTTTGCTATAAAATCACTTATGAAGATAGCTACTCATGACTACTACACACATACACATTCAATAAACGTAGCTATATATGCACTTAGTCTTGGAAGTTTTTTGGGCTTTAATGATGTTGAGCTAGAGGAGTTGGGTGAGGCTGCACTCCTACACGATCTTGGAAAAAGTAAAATTGCTCCTGCGGTCATAAACAAAAAAGGAAGGCTTACGATACAAGAGTTTGAAATAATAAAAAAACATCCAACTTATGGTGTAAGTTTGGGTTTAAAACTTGGGATAAAAAACAAAAAAGTGCTTGAGGGGATAAAATATCATCATGAAAAGATAGATGGCTCAGGTTATCCAAGTGGATTATATAAAGAAGAGATCCCACTTTATGCTAAGATTGTAGGTATATGTGATATATTTGATGCCCTTACGAGTCAGAGAAGCTACAAAAGAGCTATGACATCGTTTGATGCTTTAAAGCTTATGAAGCTTGAGATGGGTAAAGGTTTAGATATTAAACTTCTTAATCAGATGATACTTATGTTTAAGTAGAGGTGAATTGTGATGAAATTTTTTATTAAGCATCAGAAGGTTTTGCTTAGAAGTGTTGGTGGGGTGTTGATTCTTGTCTCATTTGTTGCATTTTTCTGGACTACACCAAAAAAAGGTTTTAGTGAAAATGAGATAGCTGCAGCTAATGTAGCTAGGATGGAAGCTAGTATTGCTGGGAAAAGCTCTGCAACTTCAAAAAAAAGACCTGAGAAAAGCCCGTTTTTAGATACATACAAGCAAACGCAAGAGAAACAGATTCGCTATATGCTTATAGTTATGATGATCTTTGGTATAGGATTTTTGGCATATAGTTTTTTAAAAAAAGATAAAGAGGAAGATAAAATAGAATTGTAAAGTCGTATAATTATTATTATTTACTTCTAGCAAAGCTAGAAGAAACCTAGCCTTTATTCTAAGTTCCCGTGAACATTTTTTCTTTGAAAAAAGTTCCATACGCTTAGGGCTAGGTCTTATTAGATGCTATTAAAACCCCTTCTATAATCTCATCAATATCCCCATCAAGTATCCCGCTAACATTTGAGTATGCTTCATTGCTTCTTGTGTCTTTAACCTGTTGGTATGGCTGCATAACGTATGATCGGATCTG
>JBEPWC010000059.1:0-8949 GCA_041642615.1 Sulfurimonas sp.
TGGGTTAACCGTTCGTGGTCAAAGAACACGAGCAAATAGTAGAAAAGGATTAACACTCGGTGTTTCAAAATCACGTGTACGGCAGTAATGATAAAGGATAAATAGTGATTATTATGGGGAAACCAAAGTTTTCTCGGAAAAAATACGATACGCCAAGCCATCCATGGCAAGAACAACGAATTCATTCAGAGAACGAGCTAGTCAGAAAATATGGCTTGAAAAACAAAAGGACTAGTCTTAGAGACTTCACTTAAGTATCCACCACTAACAAAAGCAAAATCACCCACTAGAGTTTGCAAGGCTACAAGCCCTACAAGGAAAAACACGCCACCAATAATAGTGTAAAAAAGATAAGTGATCGTAGCAATTTTTGCTTTTGAAGTTTGGGTGTGAAAAACTAAAACAAAGGTGCTTAGGGTTAAAAGCTCATAAAAAAAGAAAAAAGTAAAAAGGTTTCCTGAGATACTAAGACCAACAGTAGCACTAACACACAAAGAGAAAAAACCAAAAAATCTGCTTTGGTTTTGAGCACCATGAAGATAGCCAATAGCATATATTGTAGTTGCAAGCCATAAGATAGATGAGAGTGTCGCAAATACTAAAGAGAGCTGATCAACTTTTAGTAAAAATGTTATGTTTGGTAAAAAGGTAAAACTGTAGTAAAATTCCTCCCCATTTGTGATCGCTTGTATAAGGTAGATCACAAAAAAAACCTTTAAAGAGACTCCTAAAAGGTTTATGCCGTTTCTAAGGGTGTAACTTTTTTCACTGAGCAAAAAGATCACGACAGCAGGAATAGCAGAACTTGCTAATAGTAAAAATAAAATAGTTTCATTAGAATCCATAGTATGGTCCTAAAAACTTTATAAAATAAGTGCTAAAAAAAGCTACAAACACAGAGAGAAAGCTTAAAGTAAATGCCAAAGTTTGGAGTAAAGTTAAGGTGTTTTTGTTTTTATAATATCTTGGTGAGAACCCATCCGCTGAGGTTTTATCTAAAAGTATTATAATAAGTCTAAAAAGGTACAAAGCACTAAGCAACCCTCCACCAATAAGAGCTAAGAAAATCCACCATGTCCCACTCTCAAAGCTAGTTTGTAAAAAGTACCATTTTGACACAAACCCTAAAGATGGCGGTAAACCAATAAGGCTAACACTACTAAGCCCAATGGCAAATACAGCAACTGGAGCTAATGATACAGCTCCATTTAGTTTTGTGAGAGATTTAGTTTGTGCCATGTAGATTATGATCCCACCAGCTAAAAACAGACCAGCTTTTGCAAAGGCGTGTGAGAGTAGTGCAAAACTCATCCCGTAAAAAGCACTTGTAGTTGAAAAAATAAACACCACTAAAAGGTATCCAACTTGAGAGATAGTCGAATAAGCTATAAGTCGTTTTAGGTTTTGTGATAAAAAAGCTTTGATCCCACCATAAAAAATGGCAACTATGCCAATGGATGTTAAAAAGATCCCAATACTCTCACCTAAAGGGATAAGCTTTGTACTAAAGGTAAAGAGTAGATAAAAAGTGGTTTTTATAACAAGGGCTGAGAGTATCGCTGAGACTGGTGAGAGAGCATTTGCGTGAGCGTTTGGAAGCCAAAAAGAAAAGGGAAAAATAGCTGTCTTTATAAAAAATGCCAAGATCATAAACCCTATAGCTACAAGGGTTGTAAAATCACTTTGGATCACTTGAGCTAAAAGTGTGATGTCAAGTAGTGAGTACTTTAGGTACAAGATAGCTACACCTAGTAGGTAAAACCCTGAAGCGACAAGCGTAGCAAAAAGGTAGATCAAAGCAGAGCGAATACTAAGGAAGTTTTTTTCTAAAGCACTAAGACCAACCGCACTAAGACCTATGATCTCTAACCCAATATAGATATTAAAAATATCTCTTGAGAGGTAGATGATCACAAAGCCAAGTGATAAAAAGATAGCTAGTGGATAAAAAAGTCTAGAGTGGCTTAGTTTTAGATCAAGTGCTGCGTAAAAAAAAGTTACTAAAAGGATAAAAGAGCTAACAAAAAGTATAAGCACTCCAAAAGGCTGGGTGTGAAATGTTATACCAAGTGGGGGTTTAAACCCACCAAAAAAGTATGGCTCAACAAGACCTTGCCCAGTAGATATAAAAAGCAAAAAGTTAAGGAGAAAAAATACCACTGAAAACACAAGTCCAACTAGCTTTGCTTTTTTTTGAAACACAAATCCAGCTGTTGCAAAAAAGAGTGGAGCTATGATGAGTAAAGGGATAAGCATGGTGTGTATACTCATCCGTTTTTCCTTTTAAAATATGCTCTAATAAGCATAAGACAAAATGCACTAGATCCTAAGGTTACAACTAAACCGGTAAGCACTAGTGCTACAGCTACAGGATCACTTGTGTTGTTTTGAGCTGATCCCGATATAAGGATCAAAAAAATACCACTTGTAAATATATTTATAGATACTAGTTTGTGGAAAAAACCATTTTGTAAAATAACCCCAACAAGTCCGATTGTAAAAACAGCTACCCCTGTAATGATAAATAGACTCATCTTCTAAACCTCTGGACACCATTGATGAAAAACCCAGCTAAAATAGCTGCTAAACTAATACTAAGGATAAACTCAATAGATACAATAAAAAAAGTAGCTTGAGTTTTACGATACTCTAAAAAAGAACCATCAAAGAGTGTGATAACCCCCACAAAGGTAAAAAAAGACAGACCACTTGCATAGATAAGCCTAAGTTTTGTCTCTTTTATATTGTTAAAATACAGAGGTTTTACAAGCCTTAATATAATAAATCCACCAGCTAAAAGAGCAGCTGCACCAAAAGCCCCACCACTTTGGTAACTTCCACTATAAAAAATATAAAAAGCACTAAGGACAATAAGAGGGAATAAGATACTCACAAAGATATTTGTAATAGTACTCTCAAAAGAGAGTGGCGTGTATCTATAGTGTGGGGTGATCGCATATATAGCAACTAACGCTAAAAGGATTACACCAACCTCTAAGAGGGTGTCTAATGCCCTAAAATTTAGTAAGATGGCTGTAACATTGTGGCTAACTCCGCTGTTTTGAAGTTCTTGAGTTATTAAAAGATCTATTGGCTTGTTAGGAGTTTGTATGTTTAGAAGTAGTGTAGACAATACTACAAACACCATAAAAGCACCAGTCCAGATGAGTAGTTTAAAAAGTTTAGTCTTCATAGTTTTTACCACTCTTTTTTAAAAAAGTTATTGTATCAAACAGTAAAGCCCCTGTGATCCCAGAACCTAATGCCATCTCTGCTATGGCTAAGTCGTACGCACCTAAACGCAACCAGATCAAAGAGAGGATCATACCAAACACTATAAAATATATGCTTATTCTAAATATATCTAAAACTGTCGCTATCTTTAAGCTAAGCCAGATCAGTAAAAAACTAAGTAAAAGATCAATAAATATCATCACTGACCTCTTTAGCTTGTGGTTTTTCACCAGTTTTATTTGAATGACTACTTAGGATGTAGCTTAGAGTTGAAGAGCATAGCAACACTAAGACCCAGATCAAGAAAATCTTTAGTGCTACTAGTATGGAGTCACTTTGTAGCATAAGCCCAAATGTTATAAACCCCAAACCTACATTGTCGATCTTTGCTAGGGCGTGTAGTTTTGTGTAGAGATCAAAAAACCTTATAACTCCAATGGTACCAACAACAAAAAAACACACCCCAACAACTAGAAAAATATCTCCAGCCAAAGCCATAAGCTCACTCATCATCACCCTTTTTATAGCGTAACCTTTTAGCAAAGACTATAGCAGTAACTGAGCTTAAAAGTACAAAAATAAGTGCAATATCTAAAATAGAGTCATGTTTAGTTTTAGCATAAAGTAAAAAGATAACCCCAATCCCAGTGGTGCTTAAAAGTAAAGTTATGAGCATCTTTGCACTTTGCGTTTTTGTGTTGAGTAGGTAGATAGAGGTAGCTACAAGGTTAAAAACTAAAATAGTACTTAGTGTTGTATATAGATCCATACTTTACTCCAAACCTCTCTCAAATGCTTCGATCATATGCAACTCTAAAGTAGAGATTAGCTCTTTATCAAAGAGTGATTGATCGAGAATATGTAGAGTAAGTGTGGAGTCATTATAGCCCATGCTTATCGTACCTGGCATAACTGAGTATAGGTTAGCTAACATAGATGTGGCAAACTGGCTTTTAGTTTTTAGAGGGTAGTGGTATATATGTGGTTGTAGCTTTAGTCTTGGTTTAAGAGCAAAAACAGCTACCTGAACTCCCCCTTTTAGAGAGTATATAAAAAACAAAAAGATTAGCTTTGCAATAGCCCTAAACGAAATATCTCCATAATTTAGGGTGAAAATATATGGAGTTATTATGCTTAAAAGGGTTATAAATACAAAAGGAAAAAGAGCCATTACTCCTCCACTTAGTATAAGCCAAGTGGCAAAGTAGATGGTAAAAACCTTTAGACTTTTTATGAGCTGCTTTTTCATAAAAAGCCATTTTACCATAGATTTTAGATATAATAACTCAAAAAAATACAAAGGGCAAAGTTAAATGGAAGCAAGCTTACTAATACAATCTATAGGTGGACTAGTAGTTATTTTAGCAATACTTCTGTTTGTGCTTTTAAAGCCAAAAGCTCCAAAAAAAGTTGTAAAAAATAAAATAGTCTCTTCAACTGAGGCAAAAAAAAGAACAGATCTAGAGTTTATAAAACAGGTAATGAAAGATAAAAACTCCACAAGAGAAGACCTGAAAAACGCTGTAGATATGGTTTTAAAGTATCATGGTAATATCCCTAAAAAACTAGCTACTAGGACTAACCCGAAGTTTGATGACTATATGGCTATATTTGTAGCTTTGTGTAGACACAAAAAAGCAACAAAAGATATAGTTTTAAAGCTAGATAAAGAGCTTGTTAGAAAAAACCCAGCTTATAAGTCTGAGATAAATGACGCTATTTCAAAAGGTTTAAACTCTAGGGGATAAGCCCTTAAAAGCATTTAGACTAATCACAAGTCTAGGTAGCAATAATAAGTCTGTAACAAGTGCTACTATCATCGCTACAACTGTTAGTACTCCAAAATATATAGTTGGTGTAAAAGGTGAGAGGACAAGGACTAAAAACCCTACAGAGATAGCTAAAGATGTGTATGTCATAGCGTGACCAATACTACTGTGTGATCTCTGCATAGACTCTATGTAGTTGCCACTTTTTTTATACTCGTTTTTGTATCTAAAAAGATAGTGGATTGTATCATCTACAGCTATTCCTATGCTGATTGAGGCTATAGTGATCGTCATCATATCTAGTGGGATGTTTAGCCACCCCATAAACCCAAAAACTATACCAACTGGAATCATGTTCGCAATGATGGCAACAACAGCTATTCTAAACGACCTAAATAGGGTCCAAAACATACCAAAAAGTAGTAAAACCATGATGCTAAGTGTTAAGATCTGAGAATCAAAGAGGCTTTGTAGCATGTTGTTGTAAAGCACCATCAGCCCTGAGAGGTGGATATGTTCTTTTTTTATATCTAGTTTCTCATGTAGTTCATGTTTGATCTTTTTTAGAAGTTCATCCCTTCTAAGATCTGGGTTTGAATCAACTACACGTATACTAAACCTTACCTGATTATCTTCTATGTTTAGGTATGGTTTTAAGATACGCTTTTTTAGATCATCTGGGAACTCGTTGTAGAGTATGCCAAGTTCAAAGTTTCCAAGGTCTTTGCCGTTGTTGATCGTTTTTCCAACATTTAAAACAGTGCCAAACGAGAGAACTTTTCCAAGCTCTGGGATCGACTCTAAGTAGCTGTGGATCTTTTGGATCTTTTTCATCTTTGTTGATGTAAACCAGTACTGTTTAGTATCTTCATCACTCTCAAACTCATCTTCAAACTCATCTAGCATATCAAACTCGTTACTATCTAAGGAGTTATGATCAAGCTCATTTTTTGTTTCATCTTCGATTAGGTCTATTGTCACATCTAGCGGCGTAGTGCCACCTAGTTTTTGATCTATTAGACTCATCCCTTGATATATTTCGGTTGATTTTTTAAAGTAGTTTATAAAGCTATTTTCAACAACAAGCTTTGATGCACCAGTAACACTAAAAACAATGACTAAGATAGATGCTATGTAGATCGCAGTGTAGTGCTTTTGAACTATGTTTGAGAGCAGCTTCGTTATTGCAAACTTTTGATCAAAACTTATGTTTGGTTTTGATGGCTTTAGATGGATCATGATTGAGCCAAAAAGCACATATGTAATAATAAAAGATAGAATCAAGCTAGTAGCCATCATCCAACCAAGGTTGATCACAGGTAAAAGCTCTGAAAAGATTAAAGATGTAAAACCAGCTATTGTGGTGATCACAGCAAAAAAAGTTGGTTTTGACATAGAAGATACTGTTTCTAAAACAAGCTCTTTTTGAGGTGTTTGGTTTGAGTTGGCAGAGAGTTCTCTGTACCTGACAATCAGATGAACCACGATCGACATAGTTAGGATCAACTGAAACGATATAAAGTTTGAAGAGACAACAGTTACATCCCATCCAAAGAGTCCAAGTACTCCAGCTGATGCGATCACAGAACTTACAAGGACAACAACGGGTAGCACTACCCACTTGATCTCTTTAAAAACTAAGTATAAAATAAGTACAAGCAAAGCAAAAACAATAGCACCGTAGTTTTTGATATCGTTTTTTACATAAGTGATCATATCATCAGCGATCATATTTGCACCGCCTAGAAACATCTGTTCATCTTGTTTATACTTCTGTATAACTGATCGAACCTGCATGATCGTTTTGTGGTTTAGCTCTTTAGATTTGTAATCTTTGAGATTTATCATGATCGAGGTTGTTTTAAAATCTTTACTTACAAAGTTTTCAACATAGAGGGGGTTGTTTAAAAGCTCTTTTTTAACATCTTCTTTTTTAACACCATCCGATCTAAGTGTTTTTGCCCCATCTGAAAGCTCAGAAAAAGATCCACCACTTGAGAGTAAAAGTGGGATGCTTAGTATGGAGTTTACTGAGTCAACTTGTGAAATTCCCCTTAAATCTGTAGATATATCTTTGATCTTTTGTATGGTTTTTTCATCTAGTAGATAGTTTTTTGGGGTGTAGGCTATCACTAGTAGGTCTTGGGACTTGTAGCGTTTGTAAACTTCTCTAGAGTATGCTAAGTCTTTGTCACCCTCAAGTATAAGAGTTTTTGCTGATGCATCTACTTTTAGGTTAAAAGCCTCGTAAAACAAAAACGAGAGCAAAAAAGCTACAAGAGTTAAAACAAGTTTAGGATAACTTAAAATGGTTTTTTCATAAAGAGTGCTGATCATGCTTGTTTTTTAAGTTTTTTTAGCAGATCTTCAAAGCTGTTTTCACTCAAAAAACTGCTAAACTGTGCACGGTAGCTTTTAAGAACACTTACATCTGCGATCTCAAGATCGTAGATTAGCCACCTGTTTTGTTTAGTCCTGTAAAACTTGTACTCAATCGGTGTACTTTTATCTTTTGAGTCAATAGACCCTCTTACAACGATACGTCCATCTTTAATTATTTTAGATTCCTTTACAACAGCACGAGTGCCTTTTAAAAGGTCAATCCTATCCAAGTAGAAGTTTTTTATATATGACTCAAATATATTTATAAACTTCATATATTGCTCTTTAGTGATCGTTTTTCTTGTGTTTTTATCTAGTGAGAGTCTTGCCATGAGCTTAAAGTCAAAAAGATCTACAACTTCTTCTAAGATCTTCTCTTTTCTCATCTGTGGAGTGTTTCTATCATTATTTAAAATATTGTAAAAATTATTTGAAACTAGTGACATTTTTTCATAAAGAAGTTTTTCATCGCTGTTTTGTGCAGATAGATATAAAGGTAAAAACAGTGTAAGTAAAAAACTAAAAATTATCTTCATAACTATTCCTTGATTAGTTTATTTCTATTTTGTTCGTTTAGGTTTCTTAAAAATGGGTAAAGGTCAAATGCACTCTTGGTAAAATCCTCATAGCTTACAGGACTAAGAGAATATTGATTGATACTTTTATATGTTTTTATCCCTAAATACGCTGAATATGATACCATATTATTGTCTATAGTCTTAGTGTACCAGTATTTAGGGTGTGCATATGCATCTACAAAACCAGCACTAAGATCTCTTAGGTTCGATTGTCCAAAAAGCGGAATTACTATAGGAAATCCACTACCAATTCCATAGTGACCAAGAGTTTGACCAAAATCTTCTCTGTGAGCCTTAACTCCAAACCAGTTTTTACCAACATCAAATATACCAAAAAGCCCTAAACTAGTGTTTGTTAAAAAGCGAAATGTTTCATCCATAGAGTATTTAAACTTTAGTTGCAAAAGGTTGTTGCTCACGCTTACAGGGTAGTATAGGTTTGAAAAAAAGTTACCTACCGATTCTCTAACAGGCTCTGGGGTTATAAACCTATACCCTTTTGTAACAGGTTCAAACACATTGATCATGATTACATCGTTAACATCTGTCATAAAGCGGTTGTAATCACTTAGAGGATCAAAAAGTTTTTCACGTTTTGGCGATAGTTCATCCTCAAACTCATCTGCAAACTCATCCTCAAATCCATCAGCAAAAATGTTAATAGTAAAAAATATTATAAAAGATAGTGCTATTTTCATTGAGTAATTATACATTAAATTATTTAACTAACTTTTTGTTTGTTAGTGATAGAATAATATTAGAAGAGCTGAAGGATGGGCATGGATAAAAAAATAGTTGAGTTAAAAGAATTTTCTAGTTTTTTAAGGGTTCATAGAAATAAGATTATAGATAGGTGGATGGTTAGCGAATCGGTCGAGACTATCTTTGTGAGGCACTCTATGAAGTTGTCAGATACAGATAAGAAGGTGTTTCTTGATTTTTTAGACTGTTTTATAAGCGTTATGCAGTGGAAACTAACCATTTCA
>JBEPWC010000060.1:0-8876 GCA_041642615.1 Sulfurimonas sp.
AAAGATGCAATGCAACATTTAAAAGAGCGAGATATGGTAGATGCTCTAAAAGAGTACGCAGATAGTGGAAGCTATATGTTTGGGATCTGTTTGGGGATGCAACTTCTTTTTGAATCAAGTCAAGAGTTTGGTCACAATGATGGACTAGGACTTATAAAAGGAGATGTAGAAGCGTTTGATACTTCAAGGTTTAGTGAGCTTTTAAAAGTTCCACATATGGGTTGGAATAGAATGTTCACTAAAGATCATCCACTTTTTAAAGGTCTTGATGAGATGCACTATCTTTACTTTGTACACTCTTATCACGCCGTTTGTGATAATCAAAGTGACATAGTAGGTAGTACTCAATATGGTTATAAGTTTACATCAAGTATTGCAAAAGACAATGTACTTGGAATTCAGCCACACCCTGAAAAAAGCCATGAAAACGGACTTAAAATACTAGAAAACTTTATCAACTTATAAATTAAAAGCAACTAGTTATGAAATAAAATTAAGGATTAATACTACGATGACTTTATACCCGGCAATAGATTTAAAAGATGGAAAAGCAGTTCGCCTTACAAAAGGGCTAATGGATAGTGCAAAGATATACTCAAACGAACCATATGAGCTTGTAAAAAAATTTGAAGCTATGGGTGCTGAGTGGGTACACCTAGTTGATCTTAACGGTGCATTTGCAGGTGAGCCTAAAAACTTAGAACAGATCATAAAGATCCGCCAAAACTGTAATGTTAAACTAGAACTTGGTGGTGGCATACGTGATGAAAAGACGATCAAGAAGATGCTTGAAATCGGGATCGATAGGGTTATATTAGGATCTATTGCAGTTAAAGATCCGCAGTTTGTAAAAGATATGGCAGCAAAATACCCAATAGCAGTTGGAATCGATGCGATTGATGGCTATGTTGCAGTTGAGGGTTGGGGAGAAGTGAGTGAGATGAAGGCAACTGATCTTGCTCGTGAGTTTGCAAATGCAGGTGTAGAGGCTATTATTTGTACAGATGTAGGAAAAGATGGCACATTAAGTGGTGTAAATGTTAAGTTTACTCTTGATATTGCCGATGCTAGTGGTGTAAGTACTATTGCAAGTGGTGGAGTTAAAGATGAAGATGATATCAAAGCTTTGATTGAGACAAAGAAAGTTGATGGTGTGATCATTGGAAAAGCTTACTACGAGGGTAGATTGGACTTAGAGAAGATGTTCAATATGCTTGATTAATAGAAATAAAATAAAAAATTTGATATCATACAGGATAATAAATTTTGCAAAATATATTAAAAAAAGGATAATAGTTGAAAATACTTGTAGTTGATGACAGTTCTACAATGCGTCGTATTATTAAAAACACTTTGGCTAGATTAGGGTACAAAGATATCTTAGAGGGTGCTGATGGTGTTGAAGGTTGGGATGCGATTAATGAAAATCCTGATGTAGAGATGCTAATAACAGACTGGAATATGCCTGAGATGAACGGTTTAGAACTTGTTAAAAAAGTTCGTGGGGATGAACGTTTTGTAGATCTTCCTATTATTATGGTAACAACAGAGGGTGGTAAAGCAGAGGTTATTACGGCACTTAAAGCTGGTGTTAACAACTATATAGTTAAGCCTTTTACCCCACAAGTTTTAAAAGAAAAACTTGGTGCGGTGATGGGTGTTTCCGAGTAATGCAGGAGAGCTATTATGAGCTCACAATCTCTGTCTCTTCCCACCATGAGCTTTTCTCAGATTTCTTAGCGGATACAATACCAGTCGGTTTTGAAGAAACTGAGGATGGCTTTATAGTAAGAAGTGAAGATGATCTTCAAACTATAGCTTGGGGTGTTGAGCAGTTCGCACAGGCTCTATCAAAGGCTCTTTGTCAAAATATAGAGTGTGAATGTACACAAAAAAAACTTCAAGCAAGTGACTGGATAAAAGAGTATCAACAAAGTGTTCAACCAATAGAGATAGAAAAATTCTACATCCATCCAACATGGGATACTCCAAGCCATAATCATGTAAACATAAAGATAGATCCCGCACTTGCATTTGGGACGGGTCATCATCCCACAACTGCAAGCTCTTTAAGATGTATCTCAAAGTATGTTAAAGAAAACGACAGTGTTATAGACGTTGGAAGCGGTAGCGGGATACTAGGAGTTGGAGCTTTAAAACTAGGTGCAGTAGTAGATGCCTGTGATACTGATCCAGTATCAGTTGAGAACACTATCCAAAATGCAAAATTAAACAGTGTAGAATTTAATAGTATCTGGGAGGGCTCTTGTTCTAAGTCCAATAAGGTCTATGATGTTGTGGTTGCAAACATTGTTGCAGATGTTTTAACGTTTATAGCAAACGATTTAAAAAGAGTCTTAAAAGATTCGGGTGTGTTAATTTTATCAGGTATATTAGATAAGTATGAAGATAAAGTTTTAAAGTTTTACAAAGATATGACTATAGTTGAGAAGATCGTCCAAGAAGAATGGGTCACTCTAGTACTAAAAAAGGAAAAAACATAAAGATGCAAAAGAAGCCAAACAAACAAAACAATAACAACAATAATAATCCAAACAATTTTTTCAACCAAAATCCGCTGATCACATTTGCTATATTTTCAGTAGTAGTGATACTTCTGTTTAAAGCATTGGTTGGTGATAACTCTAATATGGACTCTCAAGGTGGGGCAAAAAGAACCCAACAAGTATCATACTCAGAGTTTAAGGATTTAGTCTCTCAAAAAGCTGTTAATGAAGTTGAGATCGGGCAGTCTATCATAAGAGCTAAGTCAAACGATGGGACTATGTACACAACAAGGATAGTAAAAGGCGATACTGAGCTAGTAAAAGAGTTAGATAAGCAAGGGATCAACTACAGTGGTTTTTCTGAAACAAACTGGTTTACAGAGATGTTTGGTTGGTTACTTCCATTTTTAATTATTATGGCTATCTGGATGTTTTTTGCAGGTCGTATGCAAAAAAGTATGGGTAATGGGATCCTTGGTATGGGTGGTAGTAAAAACATGGTTAACTCTGAAAAGCCAAAAACCAAGTTTGATGATGTAGCTGGAGTGGAGGAAGCTAAAGAGGAAGTTCAAGAGATAGTTGACTTTTTAAAACATCCTGCTCGCTATGTTGAGATCGGTGCAAAGATCCCAAAAGGTGTACTTTTGGTTGGAAGCCCGGGTACTGGTAAGACACTTTTAGCTAAGGCAGTTGCAGGTGAGGCTGATGTTCCATTTTTCTCAGTTACTGGTTCAAGTTTTATTGAGATGTTTGTTGGTGTTGGTGCTGCACGTGTAAGAGATCTGTTTGAACAAGCTAAAAAAGACAGCCCAAGTATTATATTTATAGATGAGATCGATGCTATTGGTAAAAGCCGTGCCGCTGGCGGTATGATGGGTGGAAATGATGAACGTGAGCAAACACTAAATCAGCTTCTATCAGAGATGGATGGTTTTGGAACTGATACCCCTGTGATCATCTTAGCTGCTACAAACAGACCAGAAACTCTAGATCAAGCCCTTATGAGACCTGGACGTTTTGATAGACAAGTTTTAGTTGATAAACCAGACTTTGAGGGTCGTGTAAAGATACTAAAAGTACACGTAAAAGATGTGAAGATGGATCCAGATGTAGAACTTGAAGAGGTAGCACGACTAACAGCGGGACTTGCTGGGGCTGATCTTGCAAATGTTGTAAACGAAGCAGCACTTTTAGCTGGACGTAAAAACCAAAAAACAGTAAAACAACAAGATCTATTTGAGTCAGTTGAACGTGCACTTGCTGGACTTTCTAAAAAATCTCGCCGCATAAACCCTAAAGAGAAAAAGATCGTAGCTTACCATGAGAGTGGTCATGCACTTTTAGCTGAGACCACAAAAGGTGCTAAGCAAGTATCTAAGGTCTCAATTGTACCACGTGGGCTTGCAGCATTAGGCTATACGCTTAATAAGCCAGAAGAGGATAGGTTTATGATGCAGCGTCATGAACTTTGGGCTGAGGTGGATGTACTTCTTGGTGGTCGTGCAGCTGAGGAGGTCTTCATTGGTGAGATCTCAACTGGGGCTGGAAACGATCTAGAGCGTGCAACAGATATTATAAAATCTATGGTTCAAACTTATGGTATGACTGAAGTTGCTGGACTTATGGTTATGGAGAAATCACGTCAGTCATATTTAGGTCAACAAGGTAGTGCTACACGTGAATATAGTGACAAGTTAGCACAAAACACAGATGAGTTTATTAAGAAATCTCTAAATGAACATTATGAAGCTGTTGTGGCAAGGCTTGAAGAGTATCGTGGTGCTATTGAAGAGATGGTAAAATTACTTTATAAAAAAGAGAACATCACCGGTGAAGAGGTAAGAGAGATTGTACTAGATTTTGAAAAGCAAAACGGTATGGAATCTAAAATTCAAGAGCATATAAACGAGATCAAAGATGAGCTCGAAGAGGATGCTACTATGAACAACAAAGAGAATAAAGATGATGAAAAATAATCTATATCCAGTCTCAAAAGAGGGTTGGTTATACATAGGGTATAGTGTAGCACTTTTTGTGCTGCTAGGCTTACTTGACTTAGAGTTTTTACAGTTTTTTTCTTTTATACTAATTTTAGTTTTAGTATATATTTACAGAAATCCAGAGCGACAGATCATGGCACTAGAAAAGGGTGGGGTAGTTAGCCCAGTGGATGGAAAAGTTATAGATATAAAAGAGAATAAAGACTGCGTAGAAATCGTAGTAGAGAGCTCATACAGTGATGTTTCTGTTTTAAGAGTGCCTATAAACTCTAGTGCAAAAAGCATTAAGTATGTCAATGGTGCTTCACTTGGTAGTAGCTCATCAAAGTCAGATAAGCTAAACGAGAGACTAGATATAGAGCTTGAAGATCAAAACAAAAACATTGTAAAAGTTTCACACATAAGCAGACTAAACTTTTCAAAAATATCTCACGATATGATAGAGTCTCAGAGATTAATTCAAGGTTTTAGATACGGACTTATGTTAAAAGGTACTACAAAGATTACCCTTAATAATGCCAAAAAAATAGATGTAAATATTGGTGATGAGATCAGAGGGTGTGACACTATTATTGCTTATCTTTAGCAGCTAGCGTTTTATGAAGATATAATTTATCTTCATCTATATCAAAAGTAAAGTATCTTGATCTAAACCCACCATCTCCAACCATCTTAAGTTGAATAGAAGCACCTTCGTTGTTTTGAGTTTGCAGATATAGTAATCCTAAAGCGTAGCGTGTCTCTTTAAAGTTCTTGTTTTTCATCTTAGCAAGTTCAAGTAGAGCTATTGCATTTGAGCTGTGATCAGCTGCTGTAGATGCAACTGAGCCTAGAAACAGTGTGTAGTAGTCTCTAACCTTTAAATCATCTATAAGTGTGTTGTAAAGCACATACGACTCTTCATATGCTTTGTCATATATAGATGTTATAGCTAAGGCACTAGTTAGCTCATGTGTATATTTTTGAGTAGTCTCTAGCTCATCTCTGATCTTATTTCTAAGAAAGTATAGTGACCCTGTGATCAGAGCTTGTTGAGAGTATAGATGTCTTGTTATAAAAGGACCATAAAAAAGATCGTCGTAGTTAAATTTCTGATCTTTTAGGTATCTTAAAACTTCAAACGAATACTTCTTAGCACCCAGATCACTAAAGTGTGCATCTATATACATAATATGAGGGATTATGTCGCTTGGGAACTGAGAAACTAAGTTAGTTGTTGCTTTTTTGTATACATCTTCATTGTTAACATCTGCAGCTATTATCGCTTCAAGTGCTAGGTAGATTGGTCTTTGTTTGTAGTCATTGTGCTGCCAGTCTGCTCCTGCTATTGAGTTATTTCGTGCTACAAAAAGTAAGGTTTTGTAAAACTCCATCTCCTCTGAATCATCCTCTTGTAGCATAGACTCTTTTAGAGTTGAGATCAACCTTTTGTTGTCTAAGTTTAAAAGCTCCTCACACATAGCGGCATATATACCAGAGAGGTAGTTTTTTGCATCTAGGTGGTAAGACCTTTTAAAGTGTGTGTAAGCATTTTGTATATCACCCATTTGAGCATATGTTAGCCCTAGGTTGTAGTGAAGAATTGAGTGTTTTGGTTGAATCTTTACAAGTTTTTTTAAAATGTTATTTGCTTCTCTAAGATCAAAAGACAAAGCAAGTTTAATAGCTTGGACGATCCCTTTGTTTACACTTGATGTAGTTCTACTCTTTTGAAGATACTCTTTAGCGTTTTTTACATTGTCAATATATATATTTGTATTTCCTTTTCTTATATAGTCTATAGTTGTGTTTGCATTAAATATTTTGTATGGTGAGAAGTAAAACAACTTACTATATTTTACAAGCTTGCTGTTTAAAAGATCATACATATAACTAGCATAAGCTTTTGATGGCTCAAAAAGCTCATCTTTTAGCTTAACATTGATCGGGTATGGTTTGTAGACCTCTTCTGGAAACATATCTGTAGTGTTTTGAATAAGCTTTCCAGCTGATGTCACATAACCAGACTTTAGGTTTATATAGCTAAGTGCTAAGGCTGATTTTACAGGCTCTATTGTGTGAACCATAGCTTCCTGTAAGTATTGTCTAGCTAGTGGTATATCCCCAACCCTTGCATACAAAAGTCCTAATGAGAAGGAGTCTTTTTTGTTGTAGTTTTTTTCAAGGTTTTCAATAGCTTTGTAGTTGTTGTTATATAGTGCGTTGATCTTTGATGCTAAGTGTTTTTGAGTATCGCTGTATTCATCTGTAGTTGGGTTGTTTAGTGCAGCGAGAGCTTCAAGGTAGTTGTTTTTATAGTACTGTACAAGTGAGTAGTAGTAAGAGTACATTGGTGAAGAACTCTCATTTGGAAGGTAGGCATATGCTAAGTCTATGTAGTAGTCAAAACTTTTTTTATCTTTTAAGTGGAGTGAGCAAACAGCAGCATTTATGGCACTTACACATCTTTTCTCACCATTTAGAATCGCTTTTGAAAAGGTATCTAGTGCTGTTTTGTACTGCTTGTTTTTAAGCTGTGCTACACCTAGGTTGTATTGTGAGATCGACTCACTATATTGTGCTATTTTTTCATATAGATGAAGAGCTTTTTGTTGTGATCCATTTTCATATAGATATGCAGCTTTTGCTATCATACTCTCAAGTTTAGTAACTTGAGCAGGTTCTTTTTTGTCTTCATCATCTAATTTCTCTTCGATCGATTCAACGTTGTAGTTTTGCTGAGTTTTTTTGCTAGATGTTAAAGCTAGTGCAAGAGAAACTATTATGATCACAATCAGTATAGCACTAATCGCAGAGAATATGATGATCTTTTTTTTCTTGGTAGGATCATCAAGTGTACTAGAGTCATCAGCTTTAGCTACATCATCATCTTCTATTATAATTATCTCTTCGATCTCTTCTTCAGCCATTATCTACCTTATTTTATTCTTCTAACATAAGCAAATAAAGTGCCAAAATCAAAGAGTTGAATTGAAACTATCTTGCTTGCTTGATAGCCTCTAGTGCAGCGTCATAATTTGGCTCATCTGTAACCTCTTCTACGATCTCTTTATAGACGATTTTACCAGATCTATCTACTACAAAAACAGCCCTTGCACTCAAACCCTTTAGTTTATTGTCATCCATTAAAACACCATATGCTTTACTTACCTCTTTATCTATGTAGTCAGATGCTACTGTAAGGTTTTCGATCCCCTGAGTTGAACAAAAACGCTCTGATGCAAAAGGTAAGTCCATAGAGATCACAGTAGTCTCACAAATGTCTAAGTTATTTACATCGACATTAAAACGTCTAGTCTCTGCTGCACATGTGTCGGTATCTAGTGATGGGAGAGTTATTATAAGTTGAACCTTGTCTTTTGCACCACCGATCTCAACATCACTTAGATCTGTTGCTACTGCTGTTGCTTTTGGAGCATCATCGCCTACATTTACTATGTTACCTGATAGTTTTACCTCACTGCTTTTAAACATTGTTGTTTGCATATTTAACCTTTTTTCATTTTTTAGTTATATTATCAAAAGAACTCTTAAACTATTAATTAGTTTGGATCTTTTGTAGCTCTTTTTCAAACCACTGTGTAAGTGTCTCTTTATCTTTTTTGTTAAGTTTGGCATTTTCGTGGACAGATACATAGCTAGGTAGTGCCATCATATCGTTATTTACAGTTTTTATGGCACGTTTTAGCCTTTGTACTTTTTTGTCTTTGTCTATATTTTTCCACTCTGAAAAGTTAAGTGCCTTTCTGCCATCATCTACATGTGATGCTACAAAAAAAGAGATTGGAGCTATGTTTGCATGAGATGGCCACTTTGTTTCATAGGAGTGGCAGTCGTAACAACTGTTTTTTAAAATATCCATAACATCACTATCTGTAGAGAGTGCTATAGTTTTATCAACAGGTGGGTTTGTTTTATCTACACCTATAAACTGTATACCGACTAAAAAAGCAACTATAGCTATGAGGGTTTTCTTAAGCAATGTTTATCTCCTAAATTTTTTTATTGATTTTATCTTATAAAGAACAATAAACTGATAAAATTCCATATATTATTATAAGGCTAATAAATGATAAAAATAATTTTAACTTTGCAAATTTTAGGTTTAGCACTTTTTGCACAAACCAAGCATTCAAGCTTAAGTATATACTACCAAAACATAGACTTTAAAAACTCTAACCAAAAAACAGATGGAAACAGACTTGGAGTAGGTGGTGATATACATGAAAAGAACAGTGAGTATAGGTTTTTGTACACTACGACAAAAACAAATACCATAAGACCACAAGTTAAAGATGACCTGTATGTGGATAAGCTATATTTACGCTATGGATACAACTTTAAAAATAGTTTTAAACTAAATCTAAAC
>JBEPWC010000061.1:0-8831 GCA_041642615.1 Sulfurimonas sp.
GTTGCTGCGGATCTGAGTTGTCAAAAGAGAGTTTTGCAATAAAAAAGTTTCCAACATAAAAAGCTAAAACTGCTATAAAAGCTACAGTGATGAGTTCAGGTTGAAACTCATAAACCTCAAAAAGGAGTTGTGAGTTTTGAAGGGCAAAAAGGTAAGTCACAATTATAAAAATACTTACATTGCTTATGATAGGGCGGTATTTGTTTATAAAAGCAACTAAAGGTTTTATCAAAATAATGATTCTACTAAGTATAAAAGGTATAACGATTAGGTACTCTATAACTGCACGAGCAAAGCTTGTAAGGTTAAGCTCATCAGAATAGATCTCTCCAAAGTAGTTTTCAGTGTATAGTCCAAATATGTGAAGCATAAGCAAAGAAAGAGATATAAAGACTATGTTTATAAAAAGTAAAATAAATCCTAAAGACACATCTGCATCTGTTTTTTTAACCCAGTGCATAACCATACCGCCACCACTTAAAACAGCAAGTGTAAATATACCAGCAGCAATTCCAAAGTCCTTAGTTGCAAGACCGATCCCAATAGCTAAAATAGGCAGTGCTATAAAGTTTATAGCCATGCTTATTAAAAGTGTTTTTTTATGTATTAGTATAAGCTTTATATCTTTAAATCTAAAGTTAAATAGTGTTGGCATGATCATAGTGATACCAGCAAACATACATATCTCTGAGTTAAACTGTAAGCCATCAGAATTTTGACCGTACCATAGTCCCAAAACTGCAGCTAAAAAAATTAAAACTATTTGCATATTATTTTATTCTCCGAACTATTTTTTTAAATGATTTTAGCATCTATTTTCTTGATCTTTAATCAAAGTACCATGTGAAATTGATGCGACCCCAGCTAGCAGCATCGCTTGAATCGTATTCTGCTCTTGTAGGATAGATCTCTAGTGATGCCTGAAGGTTTTCATAAAATATATCAAGGCTAAGCTTTCCAGTAAGCATCTTTGTATTTGTAAGCTCACTTATGTCTTCTTGGTTACCAGCTCTTTTAGATGCCTCTAGTGTGTAGAGATAAGCTATGTAGTTTGCATAAACTCCCATATTTATTGCCCATCCAAGATTGTCGCTTCTTGATTTAAAGTTTATCTGATTTGCAGAAGAGACACTCATAAGGGTACTTAAGACATTAAAGTTATAGGGCATATTTTGTCCAAAACGAAGTAGAGTTCCACCACCCGCACCAATATAGTAGTTTCCAAGGTCGGCAAACCCACTATTAAACCACTCAAGTCTTATGTCGCCACTAAATTCCTTAGTGTAACTTTTGTACCCTTTTAAGTATCCAAAGTTTAAAAAGAAGTGGTTATCTAGTTGATTATCCCAGCCTTTAGGCTCTGTACTTCCAGTGATTTTATGTATATATGTCTGGATTTGTTCCGCACCTGATAGTGGACCAACAACACCGGTAGATATTCTAAACTGATCAAACTCATCTTTATTCCAAGCATATAGTGAAAAGTGAAAGCCCAATGTCCCTGAATATGCTACATCATCATAGTTTGGTTTAGTTGAATTCAGCTCTGTTGGTGTAATGATCATCTCTTGTAAAGAGATTGTAGAATTTAGTCTTTTACCATAGAGATCTACATACGGTAGATAGTTTATGAGAGTGGATAAAGCAGAAGTGTAGTTATATGTAAAACTATCTTTTTGGCTCTCTTTATATTCATCTCCCATCCAAGATAGGTATAGTGCAGCAGTATAACCGTTGTCACTATTAAAAACTATATCGTTGTCGGTTGAAAAGGTATATGTATCACCAAAAAGAAGCTTACTAAATAAGAGTAGACTTATGGTTATAGTTTTGATTTGCAAGGCTTTTAACCAGCACCTCTAATTTTATAAGTTATATCTCCTGCACCAAAACCAATGATTAGACCGTTGTCTAAAGTTTTAAAATCCTCTTTATCTTTTATAACTTTTATGTTGTTGTTTGCTCGGACTATATTGTCAGCCATTGTAAGGTTGTATTTTGAAAACTCTTTTATGAAGTCTATATCACGCGAAGCTTCACCAGCTGACCAAACAGGTAAAATGATCAGTTCATCTGCACCCTCAAAACATTTTGTAAACTCTTCTAGGTTATCGATCGTGCGTGAGTATTTATGTGGTTGCCAAATAGCTGTGATCTTATCAAAACCTTTTAGTGTAGCATACTCTTTTACAGAGTTAAATGTAGCTTTGATCTCAGTTGGATGATGCCCATAATCATCTATTATCACACTGTTTAGCTCACTTCCAACTATATCAAAACGTTTTTTAATCCCCTTAAAGTTTAAAAGATTTTCTCTAATCTCTTCAATATCCATAGACTCATGAGCTGCTAAAATAGCAAGAGATGCATCAAGTGCTATATGCTTTCCAAATCCCCATACTTCAAATGCTCCAAGGCTCTTAAGTGTAAAACGTGTATGTGGTTCATCATCTTTTAAAATGTACTCAATATTTGTTATATCTTTGCTAGGGTAGAGCCATGCTGCATCTATCTTTTGTACTAGTGATCCTAAAAACGGATCCTCAGCATTTAACACACGACACTTCGCTGATTTTATAAAAGTTTTATAAGAGTCGTAAAATCTATCGTAGTTGTAGTCATAGTACTCCATATGTTCAGGCTCAGCATTGATCACAATAGCACAGTGAGGATTTGAGTTTAGAAAGCTTCCATCACTCTCATCAGCTTCAAAAAGCATAACATCTGTGTCTTTGTTGTAACGAACATTTGATCCAAAAGCCTTTGCTTCAGCTCCTATGATCGCAGATCCACACATGATCGATGTAAGGATCGCTGTTGTCGTGCTTTTTCCATGAGCCCCTGCAACTGAGTAGACTTTTCTATCTGCAAGTATGTCTTTTAGTGCCTCACGACGAGCTAGGACTTTTATGCCCTTTTCGTTTGCAGCGACGATCTCAGGATTGTCAGGGCGGATGATAGCTGAGTGGATCACAAGGTCTTGATCAGTTATAGCCTCAGCAGAGTGGGGTACGCTTATTTTAACATCTAGTGAACGTAGTTTTTTAATGATCTTAGTATCACTTATATCTGATCCACTAACTTCATGACCTAAAAAACGCATATACTGTGCTAAACCTGAAATCCCAATACCACCTATACCAATGAAGTGTATTTTCATCCATCATCCTCTGTTGTTTGAGACTTCTTAAGCAACTCTTGTGCCTCTTTTGAAAACGCACTTATGTAAAAAGTTCCAGCTGCTTGCGTAGCTTCGACATCTGCTATTTTTTCTATAAAACTGTCTAGTGAGAGTCCTTCTTGTGCAGCGATAAAGTGTAGTTTTAAAGCGTCTGAGAAACCTTGATCATCTGTTAAACCAGATAAGACCTCAAAAAGTGCAGAAGCGTCCTTAGACTTTCCTGCACTATAGTTTTCTATAGCGTATTCATAAAGGGCACGAACAGTTGCTACATCCCCAACATTTTTCATATCCATCTTTACATGTGCTTCAAGTGTATTTGTTAGTTTTTCTAAAGCAAGATCTAAAATGTTTTGGTAGTAGCCGTAAAGCTCTTCATCTTTTAAGTGATCATTTGCCTCTTGTTCTAGCACATAAAGAGCCGCTATATCGCTTAGTTTGTGAGCATTTAAGATCTTTTCTTTTAGTTTTTCTACTTTATCCATCTAAGCATTCCTTTATTCTTTTTAGTGCTTCTTTTGTTTTTGTTTCATTTTCAACTAGAGCTATACGTACATAACCAACTCCTGGATTCTTCCCACCAGAGTCACCTCTTGCTAGGTATTCACCTGGCAAAACTTTTACGTTGTACTCTTTGTATAGTTTTTTTGTAAACTCTATAGCATCACCAACTTTTAACCAGATATAAAATGTAGCTTCTGGGATCTCTATGTCTAAGATCTCCCTAGCTATTTTAAAGTTGTTTTTGTAAACCTCTCTTGAACGATCAACATGTTCTTCATTTCTCCAAGCATCTGCTGCTGCACTTTGAAGTGGAAGTGGTGAAGCACACCCAACATATGTACGGTACTTCATATACTCTTTTAAGATCTCACGATCACCTGCTATAAAGCCGTTTCTAAGACCCGGTGCAGAGGAGCGTTTTGAGATTGAGTTGATCACAAGAATGTTCTTGAAGTCCACATTTCCAACATGGATTGAGGCTTCAAGGAGTGATGGGATCTTTTTGTCTGTGTAGATCTCAGAGTAGCACTCATCATTTAAAAGTACAAAGTTATGTTTAAGTGCCATTTTCACCCACTCACCAAGCTCATAAAGTGTCAAAACTGAGCTTGTAGGGTTATTTGGAAAGTTTAAAATAACCAGATCGCAACGTGAGAGTTTCTCTTCGTCTATAACAGCTTTAAAGTCATTTTCTTTAGTTAGGTTTATATAGATCACATCTGCACGAGATGCAATAGCCGCACCCTCATAGATCTGATAAAATGGGTTTGTAAAAGCCATTGTAGGCTCTTTTATGTCAAAAAGTAAAAATTGAGGAAAGTTAAAAAGAACTTCGCGTGTTCCAAATGTAGGGATGATCTCACTATCGCTGAGTTCAACTCCAAAACGTTTTTTTACAAACTCTCTTTGAGCATCTTTTAAATAAACCTCTCCACTGGTTTTTGGGTACTTTTTTAACAGGTTTGTATTTTTTGATAATGAATCTTGTATAAATTGTGGCGTTTCAAACTGTGGTTCACCAATAGTTAGAATACTAGGCTCATAATTTTTATTTGGTATAATGTTTACCAGTAAATTGTTTAATTTTTCAAATGGGTATGGTTCAAAGTTCATCTTATTTGCTTTTATTGAAATTGTGAAATTATATCTTAAGTTACTAAGGATGAGATTAATGAAAATATTTTTAAGTATAGTGTTAGTAGTGATCTCTTTGTTTACGCTTTTTTTTGAGGTGGATGAAGCTGCCTTGGAACTTTACTATGAAAACTTCGATAGGGCAGTTTACTCTTTTGCATTAGCAAAGGGTTTAAACGCGGTTATTTCGGTGCTTCAAAGTTCAGAGATCAATGTGAGCTTTATTGTAGGAGCTACAGTTGGTTTAGGAGAGATTTTAGATCCACTAAATGACATGATTGAGAGATTTTCATGGGTGATGCTTGCATCATCGGTCTCGATTGGGATACAACATCTGCTTTTAATGCTAGGGAAAACAGTTTTTTTAAATGTTGCACTAGTTAGTGCTTTAGCTGTAAGTTTTTCTCTTTTGTGGGTCAAAAAACTTCATAGCTCAAAAGTCTTTATGGTTGCAATCAAAATAGTTGTACTTTTGGTTGTTTTACGCTTTGGTGCAGTTGTTTTTGTTTATGCAAATGAAGCGTTTTACAACAACCTCTATTCTGAAAACTACAAAAGTGCTACAAAGTTTATAAGTAGTTACAAGAGTGATCTTGAAAAGCTTCAGCAAGATAAAGACAAGTTAGAGACATATTGGGAAAAGTTTGAGAACAAGATGGAGGTTTTTTCTAAAAAAGTTGTAAGGCTTATGACTATGTTTGTAGTGATGACCATGATCTTCCCGCTTGTTTATCTATGGTTACTTGTAGTCCTTTTGAAATGGATATTTAATTTAAAGTTTGATGATGATAGAATCATGTTAATGTTAAACAAAAAAGGATTTAGATGAAAGTTTTAATAGCAATATTTATAAGTTTGTTTCTTTTTGGATGTAATAATGATGTTAAACAGGAGTCTCAAACTAAACAAGAGACTAAAACACAGGTAAAGGCTGAGATTGTAGAGGAAAAACCAACAGGGATAAAAAGTACTGTAGCACCTACTAGGATTGTAACTGGTAAGAGTTTGTATCAAAAGTGTGCATCTTGTCATGGGGCAGATGCTTCTAAAGAGGCTCTTGGAAAAAGTAAAGTTATAAAGGGATGGAGTGTTGAAAAACTCACAAATGCCATAGAAGGGTATAAAAATGGCACCTATGGCAGAGAGATGAAGACTATGATGAAAGGTCAGGTTCAAGATCTAAACGCTGTGGATATAAATATCTTAAGCAACTACATCTCTAAACTCTAATCTTTTGGTAACCCAAATTTTTGGGTTATTAGCTCACCCTCATCATTAAAAAATAGATAGTAAAGCATATCTTTTTTTACACTTAAACCAGCTAAGTATCTAAGAGCTAAGTTTGCTTGAAGTGATGCTATATGCATAACTATCGGAGCTGCTATCCCCTCTGGTGTTTTGTTCATGATTTTAAAAGCATCGCTAAATGATGACTTATCTATAAAACACACTTGACCATGAAAAGCTTCAACGCTTCCATAGATCCACGGTAGGTTTTTCTCTTTAGCATAAGTGTTGATATCTCCACGTGTTGGGAGGTTGTCAGTCGCATCTATGATCAGATCAACCTCTATGTTTTTTTTACTCCAAGACTTAAAGTCACAATCGTGTGCATAAGCTTTAACATAGGGGCATCTTTTTTCTATGAGTTTTGCGTTTATCTCAGCTTTGTTTTTGTCTTCATCTTCTACACTAAAAGCGATTTGGCGATGAATATTATGAATACTTACTTTGTCAAAGTCGATCATATGGATCTCACCGATACCGCTTGAACCAAGTGCAAAACCAAGCGAGCTTCCAAGTCCACCAGAACCGACTATAACGATTTTTTTATTTAAGAGTTTAAGTTGAGTCTCCTCTCCCCAGAGTTGAACCTGTCTATGAAAATAGTTCATCATAATAATACTTCCTAGTAGTTAGCGTGTGATAAAAAAGTGATTATATCATAAATTTTTATAATATAATTATTTTAATTTTGAGATATTTTCTTTAAAGCCCCAAGTTCTTCTAGATGTTACAACATCAGAGTGAGTCATGTCTACGATCATAAACTCCTCTTTATTTCCTAAGTGTTCAAGCACTTCTCCATTTGGAGAAGCTAAAAGTGAATCACCATAAAAGTGCCACTTAAACTCTTGATCATCATAATCACCGATCCTATTTGCTCTTAGTATGTAGATGTTGTGAGTAAAAGCGCGTGAGAGTATAAGAGACTTCCACCTGTCGTATGATTCAAAAGTTGAAACACTTGGTAGTAAAAGACAGTCAATATTTTTGTCTTTTAGTTTCTCAAACATCTCATCAAAATGGATCTCAAAACCGTTCATAATGGCAAACCTAAACCCATCTATTGTAAAAACAAGGGGTGATTTTAAAGTGTCTATTTTGTTAGAGAAGTATTTTTTTTCGTTCCAGTGTGGGTAGTTGATCAAAACTTGTTGTTCGTAGTATGAAGTTGAATTTGGTGCAAACTTTACAACACACTTGTAGATTTTGTCTTTTTTAACGATCACCATAGGTGCTACAATGGTTAAAAAGTATGTGTGTGATAGCTCTTTAAGCATCTTGATCTGAAAGTCAACTTGTTCTTTGATCATACTAAGGCTCATAGATTCTAGCTCTTTAAAAAATGGGTTTAAAATATATTCACCCAAAAGGATAAGCCTTATCCCTTTTTTGTTTGCTATGCGGATATAGTTGTATAGTTTTGTACTACTCATACCTTGAGAGCTTAGTTGTAGTACAGCAGCTCTCACTATGAGCCTTTGATCTCAGTGATCTTGATCTGTGCATCCTCTAAGATCTTTTGTGCATCTTTAAGCTCTTTGATCCCTTTTTCATACGCTACTACACTATCTTGTAGTGTGATCTCAGGATTCATTAAAACCTCTAGAGTTTTTTTAGCACTCTCTAGTTTAGTTTCGAAGTTTATTGTCTCTTTAGCCATCTAGTGTATCCTTTATGTGTTGCTCAAATTTGTCTATCTCTACTAAAAAAGCATCATGACCATAGTCACTCTCTACATCAATATACTTATGATCTTCTCTTCCAATCTCTTTTAAACAATCATCAATATATTTCATCTCATCACTTTTAAAAAGCATATCGTTACTAAAGCTGATCAGACAAAGATCTGCTGTGATCTTTTGCAAAGCTTCAGATAGGTTGTCAAATCCACGAGATAGATCGTAGATGTTTATAGCCTTTGTGATGTATAGATATGTGAGCGGATCAAACCACTTTGTAAAGTTGTAGCCGTTGTACTCAAGGTATGACTCAACTTGAAATTTGCCAAAAAGCTCATAAAGTCCATCTGTCCTTTTGTACTCACGACCAAACTTTCGGTCCATTGATTCATGCGATAAAAAGCTTATATGACCAGCCATACGTCCAACTGCCATACCGTTTAAGCCATTTTCCTTTATAACCTCTGGATCGTAGTAGCCTTGTTTAAAGTCAGGGTCTTTTAGTATAGATTCACTAGCTACTTTGTTAAATGCTATAGCCCAAGGTTGTGTAGCGTGTGTAGTTGCAAGTGCTATGATCTTTTTTGAAAAGTTAGGGTAGTGCACAGCAAACTGAAGTGCTTGCATACCACCCATACTCCCACCTATGATCGCTTCAACTCTATGTATGTCAAGGCGGTCAAAAAGGATCCGTTGAGCTTTTACCATATCTTTTATAGTTACGACTGGAAATTTGTATCGGTAAGGTTCAAGGTGTGGAAGTTTTGGACTCATAGGTCCAGTAGATCCAAAACAGCTACCAATGACATTTGTACAGATCACAAAGTACTTCTCAGTGTCGATCGCTTTACCACTACCGATCAGTCCATCCCACCATCCAGGTTTTCTCTCATCATCATAAAATCCCGCTGCATGATGGCTACCTGTAAGTGCATGGCAAACTACAACAACATTACTCTTGTCTTCATTTAGTTCACCATAGGTCTCATAAGTTATGTCATAAGGCTCTAAAATACGCCCACTCTCAAGGTAGAGCGGGTTTGTAA
>JBEPWC010000062.1:0-8674 GCA_041642615.1 Sulfurimonas sp.
CAAAGTGGTCGATTGGTTTTATCAAGTTCAGGTAACTCTTCAAACATCAAGTATGAAAGCAAAGTTCCAACTATATTTGTAGGATTAACAGGACAACCCGGCAGGTTTATCACATCATCGCGTCTTAATGCATCCGCAACTCCAACAGCACCAGTAGGGTTTGGCGCAGCTGCTACGACACCTCCGTCATACGCACATGAACCGACTGCCATCACAAGTGCGGCATCCTTAGCACATTTTTTTAGTAGCTCATACCCTGTCTCACCGTTTGGACCAAGACGTAAAAACTTACCATCAAGTCCCAGTGGAACTGCACCCTCTACTATCAAAATATATTCACCCTTTTGATTCTCTACAATATCTTCTAAAATAGTCTCACTTTGATCTCCACTCGCACTCATAATCAGCTCATGATAATCAAGTGAGATATAATCAAAAATAAGATCCTCTATAGCAGGGTTAGTTGATTTTATAAATGCTTCAGAGTTACCGCTACAATCACTAAGTTCAAGCCAAATTATAGGGACTCTGTTTAGTGAACATACAGCACCCTCTACAACCTGTTCAAAATTAGGGTGCAACTTCATAGATGCAGTAACCATAGATATCCAAGAGTTTACCTCATGTTTACCTATGTCTAGCGACTCCATCGCACTCTCTAAATTTTCAGTTGTGAGTTTATTTCTAGGGTGCAGTGTATTAAACTTATCTATACGTTTTTGAACCTCGGCAACCTCACGTTCACGCTTAATATCTTCGGGAGATTTTCTTGGCATGTTTGGATCGATCAGGTGTTGTGACTCTTTTATAACATCACTAACCATCATCTTACAACGACCACATACACGTCCAGCTTGATTAAAGTCTGCTAACTCTGAAAAACTTTGTATCCCTGTTTGAGCAACTATGTCTTCTAAATCTTGATGATAAACATGTTCACACGAACATATAAGGCGACCACGTTCACCAACTACACGATTTTCATACAGGTAGTTTACATCTACTTCCTGTCCCTCTTTAATAAGCGTTTCGACATACCCGACATCTACATTTGAGTTTATTCCTATAAAACGTGTTAACTTCTCATCGTTTAAGAAGTACTCATCCATTCTGTTGTGCTCTTTTGAGCTTATAACTATTTTCTCAAAACCCTCTTTAAATTTAGCAGATGAGACCTCAACTAGATCAAACTCACCCACTTTAAGCATATCTATACTTACTTCAAGTTCAAACTCTTGTGTATCATTGCCTGTTATATGTGAAATTGCTACATCAGCTTCAGCTGTACACTCTTTAACATGTCCAGCTATAAAACCCAACTCTTCAACCTCCGCACACTCACCGACCGCATACACATCGTCTTCTGCTTGCATATAGTTGTTTGTTAAGATCCCTTTGTTGCATTTGAGTGAATCTCTAAATGGGTCAATATTTGGTTTTATGCCGACACCAAAAACTATATATGGGTCATTAATCTCTAACTTTTTTGTCTTAAGAATTTTTATCTCATTATCTTCTATAACAGTGTCAACTATCTCATCTTCAAACGAGATCTTTATTTTTCCAGACTCCGTATAGCACTTTTTCATAATCTCTATACTCTCTAAAGAGAGGTGTTTGTTGTAAAGATGGCTTCCGCGGATCAGAAGTGTTATGCTTTTAACCTCTTCTATATCGTTTAGTGTCTCAAGTAACTCTAGTCCTATAGGTCCACTACCTACAACTACTAATTCTCTCTCATTTAAATTTTCTCTGATCTGTAAACAATTTTGAGAACTTCTAAAAACGGCTACATTTTTAATGTTTTCATCTAAAAGAGAGATTGGTTGTGAACCTGTTGCAATAATGAGTTTGTCGTAACTAAACATTGCATCATTTGAAAAGACTCTTTTTTTATCTTTGTCTATCGAAGTTACTTTTTGATCTAGTTCAAGCTTCACAGTAGGATCAAGAGGAAGTTTAATATCATCTATATCTGATGTACCATCAACCAAACGACATAAATGTATTCTGTCGTAAGGTGGATACTTTTCATCACTAACAATTGTGACATCTATAGATGTGTCTTGCTTTTTTAAATTATTTGCCAAATAAACAGCCGCTATACCACCACCAATAATTACAACTCTCATAACAACACCTTACATCTCATTTAAAGATTTAACTTTCATAAGTATATTACCTTCATCTTTAAACCTAGCATCAATAAGATAAGACTCATCTTTTTTTGATTTAAAGATTTTAAACTTTTTAACCTCACCAATTTCATCTATATCAGCTATTACAAAACCATCAAATGGGTACCTCTGAATCTTTTGTAAAGACTCCATTCTGTATAGTTTATCATTTTTTACAAAATATGTTAAGAAAGGATTATATCTTCTATGTATGGAGTTAGAACTTTGAAAAGTTACTATGTCGCTTTTTGTATCCTGATCGAGGTACTTTAGTGTTGCATTTGTATCATCTTTTAAACCAAGTGCAAAATCCAGATAGATGGTTGTTTTTTTTAAAGAGAGTGTTTGTATCTCTTTTGTTTTTTCTTTAAATATATCGTTTGAAATATTTAGTGCATCATATGCTTTGTAGAGTGCTAGCATCAAGATTGATAATATAGATATAGATACTAGCAGCTCCATGAGTGTAAAAGCAGCCCTCTGGGTACCCATAGACCTATTATTCGTTTCAGTGAATATTTTTTTCAAAAATGGCTCCTTTGGCTCAAGTCTATGGGCATCATTAAGGGATCCTTATTCTTACAAAAGACGCAGATGAGTCTTTTGAGCTTAGTACACTTTTACCGATCTCTATAACAAGCTCAGAATTTTCATCATACTCACTCATATCTAGTGTATCTATCTCGTTATAATCAATATCTAACTTTATATCTGAAAACTCACGCCTTAGTTCACTATCAAGTTCAAAATCATCACACAGCTTTTTCATAGTTGTATCTGTTTTTTCGTATCCGTACTCCTCATTAGCAACTAAAAAAGAGAGATACTGGTTTATATGTTTATTTTTATCTATCTGCTCATACATAAAAGCAGAGTTTCCACGCATCTGTATTATGGCAGCTATAACAACTGAGACTATCATCACAGCTACCATCACTTCCATTAAGGTAAATGCACTTTTTTTTGTACACATGGACATAGCTTTCATTCCAGTGAACATTTTTTTCAAAAATGTTCCTTGCATTCAGTCCAGGGCATACTCTTTGAGCAAAACATACTAAGAGTGTCCTAAGCCTATTCTTATCGCTTCATCCAAAGATGTTTGACCATTTAGAAGCATCTTTGAAAGCTGAGCTGCTATGGTTCTTAAGCCGTCTTTTTCCAAGGCTGTTTTAATAGTATGCTCATCTGTAGTAGTTTTTAGTAGATCTTTTACATTATCACCCATAACTAAAAGTTCACCTATAGACTTACGACCTGCATATCCACTGTAATTACAACTTCTACATCCACAAGCTTTGTATATCTTTGCATCATATGGAAGATTATAATCTTGTGCAAAATCTTCAGCTAAAACATCTTCCTCTTTACACTCTTCGCAAAGTACACGCACTAATCTTTGAGCGAGGATTCCTAAAAGTGATGATGAGATCAAAAATGGCTCAATCCCCATATCTGCAAGACGTGAAATCGTAGCAGAAGCAGAGTTTGTATGTAGAGTTGAGAAAACCAAGTGACCTGTTAATGCTGCACGAACGGCTATGTTTGCAGTCTCCTCATCACGAATCTCACCTATCATGATCACATCTGGATCTTGACGAAGGATGGAGCGAAGAGCCGAGGCAAATGTAAGTCCAACTTTTTCATTTACCTGAATCTGTGAGATGTCATCACTTTTGTACTCAACTGGATCTTCAACCGTTATGAGGTTTTTCTCAGGAGACTCAACCTCACGCAAAAATGAGTGAAGCGATGTTGTTTTACCACTCCCTGTTGGACCAGTTACAAGTATGATTCCATGCGATGATCGCAAAAGTCGTCTAACATCACCAATGATAGCATCATCAAACCCAAGCTGAGTGATCTGAGGTATTTGGCTGCTTTGCATCAAAAGCCTCATAACTACACGCTCACCATAAAAAGTTGGTAGTATTGAGACACGTATGTCTAGTGTCTCACCTGCTATTTTAATCTGTGTGCGACCATCTTGGGGGATACGCTTTTCAGAGATATCAAGGTTTGATATAACCTTGATACGACTTATGATCAGGTTTACTACTTTTTTCTCTAAATCTGCATTTTTACTAAGCATCCCATCTACACGAAAACGCACTTCTCCCTTGTTTTCGCCAACCTCTATATGGATGTCCGATACCTTTTTCTTAACAGCTTGGTAAAAAAGTGCATTTACAAACTTAATAATCGGGGCTGATTCTTCACTTGTTAGAATGTCACTACTTGTGCGTAGAAAATCTGTTAGTGAGATATCCTCCTCTTCTTTTTCATCCTCATTTGTATCTTGCATATTTTCTATCGCTTTGTCTGTGCGAAGTTCTAAAAACTTGTTGTAAAGTTGATCAAATGAGTCTTCATCTAGTAGTTTTAGCTGATATGAGGCTTGAAGTTTTGAGTAAAAGTTTGTAGCTTCAACCATGTAACGCTCACACGTTAGAGCTGTTATTTGATCATCGATCATAGAAAAAAGAAGATAGTTTTTTCTTAAAAGCTCAGTTTCTAGATCCTCTAGCTCGTAAACTTCAAGATTTAGATCGTGTATGGGTTCAAGCTTGATCACTACTCACTCTCCTCAAGCTCATCTTTACTCATAGCTTTTACCTCTTTAGTAGTTCTTTCTCTTTGTATATTTTCCGACAAAGAGTTTAAACCACCCTCTTCGATCCTTTTAAAAACCTCTTTATTATAAAGCTTTTGAAGACGTGCTAGTCTGCCTAAATCCTCTTGTAACTCTGATAACATCTCACTTTTACTAATCACATAAGGGGTTAAGATCACAACTAGGTTATCTTCCTCATTTGTTTTTGAGTTTGAGGAAAACAACACATCTCCTATTAGTGGGATATCTCCTAAAAATGGGATTTGACTTCTTGACTCTCTCTCATAACTCTTAACTAAACCACCTATGATTATGCTTTCACCATGGCGAAGGATAGCCTCTGTTTTAACCTCTTGCTTTGATGTTACTGGCTGACCAGTTCCATTATTTGCCCCATCATCAAGTACATTTTCTAAAACTGCCTCAACGTTTAGTGTAACTTTTGCTTCTGAAGATACACGTGGCTTAATCTTTAAAGTTAAACCAACATCTTCACGTTTGAAATTTTGAGTGATACCTGAAACTGCATTGTTAGTAGACCCGCTAGAGATTGAGATGGTTTTACCTACATATATAGATGATTCTTGGTTATTTACACATAGTATAGATGGGTTTGAAATGGATTGACTTGCACCATTATCTTCTAAAAAATCTATTGCAGCACCTAGTGCAAAAGCACTATCCCCAACTTCAAAGCTATTTGATGTTAGTGAACCAATTAGTGCAGACCCAACATCACCAACAACAGAAGAACCACCAAAGTTACTAGAAAATGAGTAAAGACCACTCGATGTTAGTGTACCTCCATCAAATCCATATTTTATTCCTAAGTTTTCAGCATCATTTTTATTTATCTCTATTATTTTTGCTTGGACATAAACTTGGTATTTTTCTTTGTCTAGCTCATCTATAATATGCTTTATACCCTTAAGAATCAACGGATCCCCTACTGCAATGATTGCATTGATCTCATCTGAGGCACTTACATTTGGCTTCATGCTTGGATCTTTGTATGTCTGTTTTGAGACGATCTCTGTTAAGCTTTTTAAAACAGATGTAGCGTCTGAGTTTTTAAGTGAATATATCTGAACTCTGTTGTTAGCAGAGTTTGACTCAACATCTATCCTTGAGATCAACTCTTGAACTTTTTTTATGTTTTCTTGTATACCCACAACAACCAAAGAGTTTGTATTTTCATCTAAGACAATCTCGACTTTTTGCGACTCTATTTTTGTGTTAAAGAGTGTTTTAGCTATAAGATCAATTTTTGCTTTTATTGTTTTAGCTTCAGCATTTTTTATAGGTATGATCTCTACTTCAAACTTAGAGTTTTCAACTATATCTTTTATAACCTTTTTTATAGTCTCTATATTTTCAGGGTAGTCTGTTACTAAGATCAGGTTTGACTCTTTCATAGTCATAAGCTTTGCAGTTTTTGAGATTAAGTAGCGGATTTTTGCTGCAACTATATCTACATTTTCCCCCTCTACAACTATGCTTTGAGTTACCATAAAAGAACCATCTGCACGTTTTCCTTTACCTATAACCTCTGAATTATTTTTTGCAGCATCAACCGATCTTACCATCTCTAAGATTGAGCCTTTTTTTACAAGAGTGTAGCCTTTTGACTCTAAAACAGAGATCAGTATCCCCATCAGCTCATCATCATAAACTGGAGCTGTGCTAACTAGGTCTACTGTTCCGTTTACTCTATGATTTACTAAAATATTTTTATTTTTGATCTTTGAGACTAGTTTTATAAAATCTTCTATCTTTAGATCAGAGAAGTTTATATTAACTTCCTCACGCGATTCTAAGCTTACCACTAAAAGCAAACTCATAAACAACAGCTTAATTGACCTCATACACTATCTCCTTTTGAACTCCATTACGGATAACTACAAGTTGTAAAACATCTATGTTTTTAATTTTTGAATATATATTTAACGCATCCCTATACGACTTTAACACCACATTGTTTGCCTTAATTATAATATCGTTTTTCTTTAGCCCTAAAGTTGCCATTTTTGATTTTGGATCTATTCTAGTAACTTTAAAACCTTTGATCTCTTTACCATCTTTAACCTCTATGATCGATATCTCTCTCCAGATCTGTTTTGGGTTTTTTGCATAATACTGTATATCGCCTCTATCTACAACTTTTTGAGAAATTGGCTGATCGCTGCTTGTGGTTTTTGTCTTTGCTTTAAAGTACCTTGTATCAACACTTTGGCTCTGATCTAAAAGAAGCGTAAAGTTTGTGCCACCTTTTTTAAAAATAGCAGATTTTTTTGTGATACGCACTAACTTAAAACCCTCATAAACCTCACCAACTGCTACAATACTTGTATCGTCTGGTTTTGATTTTAGAGCTACTATTATAAAACCACCATTACCTTTTCCATAAAGCCCTTTTAAAACCATATTTGTAATATTTACACCACTTTCAACTTCTTTTTTTTCTTTTTTCTCTTTTTTCTCTTGGATTATCATGTTCTTAAAATTAACCCTCTGGTATTCTGGTTGATAAGACTCCTTAAAACGATCCTCTATTCCATCACTTGGTAAAACATATAATACTACTAAAGAGATCACTTTTGCAACTACCAAAAGGATCAGCATCCTACTAAGCACTTTTAAAAAAGAGGCACTAGAGATCTTTTGCATACTCATAACCTCCATCTTTTAATTTTTTAAAGTTTCTCATAGTTGATCTGTATTTAGAGTTCATAAGTTTTGATGGCTCAAGTTTTAAGATCAGCTTTCTATCTAACAAACTAACCTTCGCTTCAGCCTCACCAAATCCACCACTAGCATAAGCTTTTATATTTAGTGGGTTTAGTATTGAGTAGCTTATATTTAGCAGTTTTATATCGGTTGGAACAAATGATGAGGCTGTTGATGCTAGTGTGATATTTTTTACATCTATGCTGTTATATAATCCAAAAATAGCCACATCTACACTCTGGACAACTGCACTCTCAATCGACTTTACAGTTACAGTTGCATCTTTTAGACTAAGAGTCATCCCATTATCTTTTACAAGTTCATCTGTAACGATCACTCCGTATGGCTCAATCTGTGTCTCTGCAAAATAGTACAATGAGGCCTTTGGAGTAAAGTACATAAGTGCTGCCATAAAAAACAAAACATACCCTATAAACTTAGCAAGCTTTACCATCTGATCTCCATTTCAAGCTGAGCTATACTTTGGCTTAGTCGCTTGATCTTCAAATATCTTATATCATAAGGTGAGTTTAGTATTTTTCCCATTAGAAGATCTAGTGCTTTTTTATTCATATTGTCTGAAGATATTTTCACACCGCTGTTTTTATACTCTGCTTTGATCTCAGCTGTTTTAAAAGAGTTATGTGCCAGAAGTCTGACTATACTTTTCTTTATAACCGCTTCATTTGCATAAGTATCTTTTAACCCTTTTATCTCATTTGCTATCTTTTGAGTCTCTTTAAAACTTTTTTTAGACTCCACTAGAGTCTCTTTAGCTGAGCCTAAAAGGTACAAGGACATAACTAGTAGTACTACAAGTAAAACTCCGACATATACAGGGTTGATACGATTCATGACTCAACCTTTAAAGAGTTGTTTTTGTACGTGATCATCCTTATATCTTTTTGTTTTAACTTTTTTGAAAGCTCTTCTCTTAGTTTTGTTTGGTTTTTATGTATATCTTTGTATTTTTTCAAAATAGCTTTGTTTTGAAACATGGTTGGTTTTAGATCATACTCTTTAAAGATCTTAGCCTCTTGTTCTTGAAGTGAAGCAATCTTTTGTTTGGTAATAAAGTACTCACTAAAAAACAGAAGTGAAAAAACAACCAAAACAGATGCTATCTTATAAAGGCTTGAGTTATCTACAATGTGAC
>JBEPWC010000063.1:0-8654 GCA_041642615.1 Sulfurimonas sp.
GTAGCGGTTTGAAGATGGTTTATCCATATCTGGTATCTGCTTGAGAAGTTCTGTGTTTTGACCCTGAAAACTCCACATAATAAACGCACGAAATCCACCAGTTTCATCTTGAAGCTCTCTTACCATGTCTAAATGTTCTATTATATCTTCATCACTCTCAACTGTACCATACATCATAGTTGCAGTAGACATAATATCTAGCTTATGAGCTTGGCGGTGGATATCGATCCACACGTCTGAGTCTATCTTTTTTGGTGCAATTATATCACGCACTTTATCGCTAAGTATCTCAGCACCAGCTCCAGGGATTGAGGCTAAACCTTTTGCTTGTAAACGCTCTAAAACCTCACCTACACTTATGCGAGAAACCTTAGCTATAAAGTCAATCTCAATAGATGAAAAACCATGAATAGTAATAGTTGGGTATTTTTTATGGATATGATCCACTAGATCTTCATACCATTCTATCTTTAGTTTTGGATGTACTCCACCTTGAAAAAGGATCTGAGTTCCACCAATCTCAAGCAGTTCATCTATTTTTTCATCGATCTCATCAAAAGTAAGTACATATGCATCAGCATCTTTTTCATGTCTGTAAAATGCACAAAACTTACAATCAACCCAACATATGTTTGTATAGTTTATATTTCTATCCACTACAAAAGTTGTAACACCTTTTGGGTGAAGCTCACCTTTGCGAGCTGTTGCCATCTTTCCCAACTCTTTTAGGTCTGCATTTTTTATAAGTTCTAGTGCTTCTTGTTTAGTTAGTCTTTTCAAGACAGATCACTTATCTTTACTGATCGCATCAAGGACGCCATTTATAAATTTTGGAGACTGCTCTGTTCCAAAAGCTTTTGTGATCTCAACTGCTTCGTTAATAACCACTGCCGAATCAAGCTCACCATATATGATCTCATAACCAGCTAAACGTAAAGTTGCACGCTCAATAGTTCCTAAACGCTCAAAATCCCAATCTTTTAGATGTTTTTTTATAGCTTCATCTATCTTTTCTAAGTTTTGCATAACACCATCATAAAGACTTAGTGCAAAATCTTTTTGTTTGTTACGGATCTTTTTCTCTTCAAGTATTTCACTTGTGTGTTCAGCTATATTTCCATTGCCAAGATCGTAAGCGTATAAAAGGCTTACAACCGCCATTCTTGCGTGGTGACGAGTAGCCATTACATGTTCTCATATAGGTCAAGTAATTCTATAACCGTAGTCATAGCTTCAAAACCTTTGTTACCAGCTTTTGTTCCAGCACGCTCAATAGCTTGTTCGATCGTGTCTGTTGTTAAAAGTCCAAAAGAAACAGGTTTTTGGTACTTTAAACTCACACTTGCTATTCCCTTAGTAGCCTCAGCAGATACATAGTCAAAGTGTGGAGTAGCACCGCGGATCACTGCACCCAAAGCACAAACTGCGTCATACTTTCCTGACGCTAAAAGTTTTTCAACTACCATTGGTAACTCAAATGCACCTGGAGCTAAAACATGAGTTATATCAGCATCCTCACCACCATGACGAGCAAATGCATCTTTAGCACCCTCTACTAATCTATCAACAATAAAGTGATTCCATCTTGTGCTTACAATCGCTACTTTTTTACCGCCGTTAACTCTTAACTTACCTTCAATTAAATTCATTCTTTATATCTCCTGTATTAATTTTATTTTTGTTATTAAGTTTTCTAACTCATCGAGTTTTATCATATTTGGACCATCACTTAGTGCAACGCTTGGGTCAAAGTGTGTCTCAAAAAAGAAACCGTCAACTCCAACAGCTGCAGCACCTTTAGCTAAGTAAGGAACCATAGATGAATCTCCTCCTGTTTTACCACCAACAGCTGTGGGCATTTGAACAGAGTGTGTAGCATCAAATATAACCGGTGCGAAATTACGCATCATAACTAAGTTACGCATATCTACAACCATATTTCCGTATCCAAAACTGTTTCCACGTTCACATAAGTAGAGTCCGTGTTTTTTAGAATTTTCATACGTAGCTTCATTACATCCACGCGTTTGTAATATTTTTAAAGCAGGATATTGCATAGCATCTGCACTTAAAAACTGCCCTTTTTTAATATTTATTTTCTTATCTGTCTGTGCACATGCAACAAGAAGATCTGTCTGGCGACATAAAAATGCAGGAATCTGAAGCATATCTACAACCTCTGCAACCTGCTCAACCTGAGCTGACTCATGCACATCTGTTACAACTTTGTATCCAAAATCATCTTTTACTTTTTGCAGTATCCTAAGCCCTTCATCGATCCCAAGTCCACGAAAAGACTCCAAAGATGTACGGTTTGCTTTATCAAAACTTGCTTTGAAGTAAAAGTCGATCGCATCATCGTTATGGTATTTTTCTAACTCTTTTGCAATCTTAAAAATATTTTCTTCGCTCTCAATGACACATGGTCCACTAAGTAATATCATATCTGTCTCTCTTTATTTTAAAAACTAAATTATACCTTATTTTTCTTACTTTGCCCTTGCGACCATCACACCTGCGATCACAACCAAAACGATCCCTATAGCTACACTTGCATTTGGCAAAGAGTCTCCTAGTAGTACACCTACCATTATGGAAAAAAGTATGTTTGAGTAACTAACAGCCCCTACGATCCCAGCCTTTGTCTCACTGTAGGCTTTTGTCATTAAAAGCTGTGAGATCGTAGCTAAAATACCCATAGCGATCACATAAAACCAAACCACACCACTTGGCATCACAAACTCACCAAGCATAAAGTCAAGGGAGTCCATATGTACAAATTCTGATAGTAAAAACAGTATGATGGGACCAACAGTCCCAACACCCATAAAAGACAAAACTATAGCCCTAGTGTCGTAGTATCTTTTTAATTCACGTATAGAGGTGTAAGCAAGAGCTGCCCCTATTCCGCTAAACAATCCTAGTGCATCATACTTTGTAAAACCGATATTTACAGGATCAGTTATAAAAACTATACCTACAAAACCCAAAAATATAGCCGCCCAAGCTTTTTTACTTATATGCTCTGATAAAAAAGCCCAAGCAAAAATAGCTGTAAATATAGGTGAGGTTTTAGACCATGTCATAGCATCACCTAAGGGGATATGAGCGATGTTGTAAAAAAAAGCAAGTAGTGCTAAAAAACCCATAGTTCCGCGAAAAAGTAGTAAAAAAGGTCTTCCACCTTGACTCTTTAGTGGGTTTTTATATACAGCATATGCGATGATTACAACACCAAATACATTTCTAAAAAAAACTACTTCAAGTGATGGCATGTGAACAGATGCAAGCTTTGCAAAAGCTCCCATTATGGCAAAGGTAAATGAGGCGATCAGCATATACTGAACACCTTTGTTCATATTTTTAATCATATTCATAGGTGCAATTATAGCAACCTTATGTTTCTTTTTAGAGTTTTTTTAGTGCTAAAATATCAATTCAAAATGAAATATGGAGTATAAAATGAAATACCTTTTACAAATAGATTTTCCACATGAAGGACCTTTTGGTAAAGAGTTTTCTAACGCCTTTGCAGAATTAGCTCAGGATATAGCTAATGAAGATGGGCTTATATGGAAGATCTGGACTGAAAATGAAGAGAATAAAGAAGCAGGTGGTATATACCTCTTTGATAATGTAGAAGACGCTAATAGATATTTAGAAAAACACACTCAAAGACTTAAATCTTTTGGATATACAGATCTTAGAGCTAAAATTTTCAATGTCAATGATGTCCTTAGTTCAATAACTAAAGCTAAGTTAAACTAAATTTTTACAAGTTTTGCTCTGTTTTTAGACATACTGATGCTATAATGAGCCTATTAAGGAGTTCAAAATGAAAGTTGTAGCTGCTCTTAATGGTAGTATTACATCTGAAAGTATGGCATTTTATGCACTAAAATATGCAGAGGCTCAAAACTTCACTCTTGTTTTATTTCATGTAAAAAATAAAAAAGACAACTTAGAGGATGTTGAGTCAAGTATAAAAAGGCTCTTAACTTTAGCTGCTCCAGAAAACATTAATACTGAGATCGTGATATTAGATCACTTTAGTAAATCTAATATACTAAACTTTCTGACAAACAACAATATTGACACTATCTTTTGCTCTACGAGAAAACACAAAAAATTCATCAAAAACTCTTTTAGCGAACTGATTATAAAAATGAACCTCAACATAGATATAGCAGTTATAAGGATAGTGCATATCAATAACATTATGGATTCTGGTAATATATTTTTATCGATCAAAGAGGACAGGCTATCAGCTAAAAAATTTGCCTTTTTTTCAACATTAGCTTCTGCATACAAAACTAGCGGAGAAATCTACTCTATAACCAAAATATCAAAATTTAGACTCTCCAAGATAGGTATCCATGAGACAAGGGAGAGACTTGGTGTAATAGACTATAACCTTAGACACTATAAAAAACTATCAAATTTTATGCCTTATGAGCTGCGTATAAAACATGACTTCACATTTAACGAGACACAAAGTATCCTTAGTCATGTTGCAAAATCAGATGTTGGACTGCTAGTCATCGGTGCTAAACGTTTATCTGTAAAATCATTTTTTTCTAAAGAGCTGCCTATAGAGAAGCTTATGCGTGAAGCATCTGTAAATACTATAGCTTACTATACAAAAGAGTAGTAAAATGAAAGCGTATACGTTAGACAATACTCAACTACTCGAAAAATATCGCACCTCAGAAAATGGATTAAGTATCTTAGATGCACAGCGAAGACTATCAGACTTTGGTGCAAATGAGATTCAGGAGAAAGAGAAAAAAAGCTATATAAAAGAGTACCTAAAACAATATACTCAGTTTTTTGCTATCTTGCTTGAAGTAGCAGCTTTTCTAGCATTTATTGCAAACAGTTATGTCCCAAATGAGGGTAATGATATTTTAGGTTATGCAATCATTGCAGCAGTTATTATAAATGCTACTTTTACTTTTTGGCAAGAATATAAGGCCGATAAAGCGATGGAAGCACTGCTTAAACTTATGCCTACAATAGTAACCGTTAGACGTGAAGGCGAAAACAAAAGCATAGATGCAAAAGATCTAGTCCCTGGTGATGTCGTGATTCTTGAGGAGGGTGACAAAGTAGCTGCCGATGCCGTTATTTTAGAGTGTGAAGAGTTTTATATAAATACCTCGGCACTAAACGGTGAATCAAAACCATCAAAAAGAAAATCTAAAACAGATAAAAATATATCAAGAGCATTAGATGCAAAGAATATGGTCTATGCCGGTACTTCAGTTGTCTCAGGAAATGCTGTTGCAGTTGTTATAGCTACAGGACAGGCTACAGAGTTTGGTAAGATTGCCACACTTACTAAAAACATTCAAAAAACATTAACCCCTATGCAAAAAGAGGTGATCCATATAACCCATGTACTCACAATAATTGCTTTGGCAATGGGTGCTGTATTTTTTATCCTCGGTATGTTTTCAGATCAGAGCTTTTTAATAGCAGCCATATTTGCACTCTCGCTAATAGTTGCAAATGTTCCAGAGGGTCTGCTTCCAACTATTACACTCTCATTATCACTAGCAAGCCAACGTATGGCAAAAAGAAATGCACTTATCAAAAATCTCGATTCAGTTCAGACTCTGGGTAGTGTTACTGTCATTTGTACAGATAAAACGGGTACACTCACACAAAATGAGATGAGTTTAAAAAAGATCTTACTAGCCGGAGGTGAACAGATCTCTGTGAGTGGTGAAGGGTATAACTCTGATGGAGAGTTTAAAGCCAAAGAGTCTAACAACAGCACAGATAAAAGACTCGATGAACTATTGGTCGCTGGCAGGTTAAACTCACGAGCTAGTATAGATAAAAATGAATTTTTTGGAGATCCAACCGAGCTGGCAATTGTTAGTGCTGCAAATAAAAGAGATATAAAGATAGATACTTACACTAAAGTAGACGAGTTTCCTTTTAGCAGTGAAAGAAAGATGATGTCTTCGATCTATTTAAAAGACTCAACAGATACACTTTACGCAAAAGGCGCAATCGAAGTCATCTTTGATAAATCTACAAAATATTTAGATAAAAACTCAGAGCTAAAAGAGTTTGACGAAAAAACAAAACAACAGATGCTTGAAGGTGCTGAATCGTTCGAGAGTGAAGCTTATCGTGTTTTGGCAGTTGCAAAAGGAAGCGGATCAAGTGAGGAGGACCTAATTTTTTTAGGACTGGTCGCAATTATGGATATGCCAAGGAGTGAAGTAAAAGATGCCCTAAATCAGTGTTATTCAGCCGGTATAAGAACTATGATGATAACAGGCGACAACGATAGAACTGCCCAAGCAATAGCAAATAAAATAGGCCTTAAATATGACAGCGTATTAACAGGCATAGAGCTTGAAAAAATGAATGATAATGAGTTAGAAGATCGTCTTAAAGAAGAGACTATCCTTTTTGCTAGGATGACAAGTTCGCAAAAACTCCAAATTGCACAAGCCCTGCAAAGCAACGGTGAAGTTGTAGCAATGACAGGTGATGGAGTTAACGATGCCCCAGCCTTAAAAAGAGCCGATATCGGCATAGCTATGGGAAATGGAGGTACGGATGTAGCAAAAGAAGCAGCCGATATGATTTTACTTGATAATAATTTCAAGTCAATTGTATCTGCCATTGAAGAGGGACGAACTGTATATTTTAATATTAAAAAGTTCGTAACTTATATACTTTCATCAAACGTTCCGGAGATTGTTCCATATATCTTGCAGTTCTTTTTTAAAATACCGCTGCCCCTTTCAGTTATTCAGATACTATCAATAGACTTAGGTTCAGACATGCTTCCAGGTCTTGCACTAGGAAGCGAAAAGCCTGAGAAAAACATTATGAAACGCCCACCTATAGGATCTAATGAAAAAATTTTAGACTGGGAAGTATTTAAACGTGGTTACTTTTTTATAGGGGTTATAGAAGCAACTGCCGCTATGGTTGCTTTTATAAGTTTTTTACTTCTTCACGGATGGGAATACGGTACAGTTGATCTAAATGATCCTCTCTTACATTCACAAGCTATGACAATGACACTACTCGGTGCCATAAGTTGTCAATTGGTAAACGTATGGACTATGAGAAGCTGGGAATTTTCAGCCTTTAGCGTTGGACTGACAAGTAATAAGCTTTTACTTGGAGCTATGGTTCTAGAGTTTTTTTGGATCTGGATGCTTCTTGGCTTAGAGAGTGTTCAAAAAATATTTCATACAGCATATATACCGCCGAGTGATCTTTGGATACTGCTGCCTTTTCCTATTATTCTTTTTATATCACATGAGTTTTACAAATACAGAAAAAGAAAAAAAGTTAAGCAAAAACTTGCTTAACTTCTAAAATTTACTATTTGGAATAGGATGGTTTTCTACCACAAAATCTATATCCTTGTCACCACGTCCACTTAAGTTTATTAACAATGTTTTGTCTGGACCTAGCTCCTTTGCCAGATTCATAGCATATGAAACTGCATGAGCAGACTCAAGAGCAGGGATAATTCCTTCAAGTTGTGATAGTTTATAAAAAGCTTCAACTGCTTGTTCATCACTGCACAGCCCAACCTTAGTACGCCCTATTTCACTAAGGTATGCGTGTTCAGGTCCAACAGATGGATAATCGATTCCACTTCCTATGGAGTGAACAGGTGCAGGCTCTCCATTTTCATCTTTAAGCATTATGGAGTTAAATCCGTGTAAAATCCCCTCCTCTCCATAAGTTAAAGATGCTGCATGCTCACCTAGCTTTACACCTTTTCCCATTGGCTCAACACCAATCAAAGCTACATCTTCGTCATCAATAAAACCTGAGAATATACCCATAGCGTTACTACCACCACCTACACATGCTACAACAGCATCTGGAAGCTTATCTTCTAGTTCTAAAAACTGCTCGCGTGACTCAAAACCTACAACTGATTGAAAGTCTCTTACCATCATAGGAAAAGGGTGTGGCCCAACAACACTACCTATACAAAAAAGTGCAGTATCAGCTTGTGGAACGTAAGATTCAAATGCACTATCAACTGCTTCTTTTAGAGTTTTTAGTCCATGTGTTGCCGGAACCACTTTAGCACCTAAAATCTTCATACGAACAACATTTGGATGCTCTTTTTTAATATCTACCTCACCCATATGGATCTCACACTCTAGCCCAAAATATGCAGCTGCCGTAGCAAGAGCTACACCATGTTGACCAGCCCCTGTTTCAGCTATAACTTTTGTTTTACCAAGTTTTTTAGCCAAAATAACCTCTGCCATACAGTGGTTTAGTTTATGTGCACCTGAGTGGTTTAAGTCTTCACGTTTTAAAAAGATCTTTGCACCGCCACAGTAGTTAGTCAAGTTTTTAGCGTAAGAGATCGGAGTTGGGCGACCCTGAAAATGTTTACGAACATATTTTAGTTCTGCTAAAAACTCTGGATCATTTTTTAGTCTTTTATACTCTTTTGTGATCTCAGCAAAAGGCTCAACAAGTGGTGGCGGAAGAAAAGCTCCCCCATATTTTCCAAAATACCCCTCTTCATTTGGCTGGGTGTCTAAGTAAGATTTTGACATTTTGCATCCTCGTTTAAAAATAGTTTGACAATTATAGTTGTTTGTCATTAAATATTTTCTTATATACTTTTGTAAATTAAATTGGAG
>JBEPWC010000064.1:0-8634 GCA_041642615.1 Sulfurimonas sp.
CGGATGCGATAAAAAGTGTACATTTTGTATAGTCCCAAAAACACGTGGAGATGAGATTAGTATACCGCTAGATCTAATAGTAAGCGAAGCAAAGCGTATAGTTGCAAGCGGAGCTAAAGAGATCTTCTTACTTGGGCAAAATGTAAACAATTATGGTCGCCGCTTCTCAGGTGAGCATGAAAAAACAAACTTTACAAAACTACTTCAGGAATTAAGCAAAATAAATGATCTTAAACGTATTCGCTTTACATCTCCACACCCTTTTCATATGGATGATGAATTTATAGAGGAGTTTGCAAAAAATCCAAAAGTATGCAAATCTATGCATATGCCACTGCAGAGTGGAAGCACAAAAATACTAAAAAATATGAAGCGTGGCTACACAAAAGAGTGGTTTTTAAATCGTGTAGAGAAACTTAGAACAATGGTGCCAGATGTAAGTATATCTACAGATATAATAGTCGCTTTCCCAGGTGAGAGTGATGAAGACTTTGAAGATACACTAGATGTTATGGAAAAAGTAAGATTTGATCAAGTTTTTTCTTTTAAATACTCACCACGCCCACATACAGAAGCAGAACATTTTACAAACACAGTTGACCCAGAGATCGCTTCACAAAGGCTTACATATCTTCAAGAGCTTTATACAAAACACCTTGATGAAAAGATGGCTTCAAATATGGGGAGAACATATGAGGTTTATTTTGAAGATCTAAATTCAGATGGTTATATAAGTGGTAGAAGTGACAACAATCTTGTAATAAAAGCAAAGGGAAGTGAAGAGTTTTTAGGGGAATTCAAAAAGGTTAAAATAACCTCAATAGGCAGGAGTATTTTAAGCGGTGAAATTGTTAACTAAAGCCCAAAAAAGAGCTCTTGGGCTTTTTTTTATCCCCTACATCGGTTCACTTGTTATAAGGTTTTTGTACCTTACAAACAAAAAAAAATTTCATGCACCTAATGATCTAGGAGAGGATAATTTCATAATGGCATGTTGGCATGGGGAGCTTTTACTGATCCCTTATGCATATCTTCGTTACAAAAAACAACCAAACGTAAAACTGTTTATCTCCGAACATTTTGATGGAGAGCTTATAGCCAAAACACTTAGTTTTTTTGGTTTTGGTACAATAAGGGGATCGTCAACACGTGGTGGTGCTAAAGCGCTTATAAAAGCTATTAAAGATGTAAAAGGCGGTATGGATATAGGGATCACACCAGATGGTCCTAGGGGTCCAAGACATGAGGTTCAAGATGGTATAATAGCTATGGCACAAAAAACTAATAAAAAAGTTGTGCTTGTTGAGATCAAGCCAAGCATATACTGGCAGTTAAACTCTTGGGATAAGTTTGTGATTCCAAAACCATTTGGTGTAGTGGATTACTATATATCTGAACCCATAGATATAAATGCTTTGGAGTTTGAAGAGGCCAGAAAATTAATAAAAGAGAGGTTGCTTAAACATGAACATTAAAGTAATAATTGTTGTGATGTCTTTTGCAACTATACTTTTTATGGGTTTATACTTCTTTTTTAACCCATCTTACCAAAAATCTGTGCAGGCAAAATACTTCTATGAGGTAAGGGATTACGATGAAGCTTACGCACATGCAAAAGAAGCGTTTGGACTAGATCAGTACAACAGAATGGCAGCTACAATCATGGCACAGTCTCTGATCTCACTAAAGTATGTAAACTACATAAATGAATCAAAAGAGTATATGAAGCAAATCGATAAGATTGTAGATCAAAAACAGATTAAAAAAAGCGATAAAGCTAAGATCAAAATGATCTGTGAGATCATGAGAGACTCTTATGTTAAACTAGCTCCTAGTGTAGTTACAGATAAAGAGCTTGTAGAAAAAGCGGCGTATTATCACGCTGGATTTGAGCAGTTACTTGAAAAAGTTAGTAGATAAAAAGCGTAAAGAGTATTGCGAATATTTAAGAGATATTCGTGCTTATTCAGATCTAAGTATTAAGACATATGATGATGCCATAAAAGAAGCATTAGAACATATAGAGATAGAAAAGCAAGGCTCTAAAATTGTTTTTAATCTGATGCCATACAGGATAAAAATAGCCGATCTTAACCCAAAAACAATCAGTAAAAAACTCTCAGCCATAAGATCGTTTAGTGAGTATTTAAACGAAAAAGGAATGAAAATTGTTTTAAGCTCAGATAGTAGTGTTAAGGTTGCAAAAACTCTACCAAAGCCAGTTGCACATAAACACATAGTAGAAGCTCTCTCAAAGGCAAGTGATCAGGAGTCTTTGGTGGTTTTGTTGCTTTATACATTGGGGCTTCGTATATCAGAACTTGAGAATTTAAAGCTTGAAGATATAAGCGATGGTTGGGTGAGAGTTTTAGGTAAGGGTTCAAAACAAAGAGATATACCTCTTTTAGAAAATATAAAAGAGATGATCGCACAATATAGACAAAACCATAGTCCAAAAGTTTTTCTTTTTGAAAAAAATGATAAACCTTTAAGCCAAAACTCACTAAGATATATGATCACTAAAGTTTTTAAAAGGGTAAATTTGAAGGTAACTCCGCATCAGTTAAGACACTCTTATGCAACAGAACTTTTAAATAACAATGCACCAATAGCCGATGTTAGTGAGCTTTTAGGACACTCATCTATGGCAACTACCCAGATCTATACAAAGTTAGGCTCTGCTCTTAAAAAACAAAACTACAACAATGCTCATCCACTTTGTGGGCTTGAAAATGGAGTAAAATAGTGTTTAGTAGTTTAAAAAAGCACCTTTACAACAATATTTATATAAATATACTCCAAAACTCAAACACTCTAAAAGTATATGTTGAGGAGCTCAGTTATAATGGCACATCAGAGATTTTTGAGAAAATATTTAAAAGTTCTGAGAGATCAAAGATGTTTGAGTTTGCCCTAGAAAATATGAAAAAATCCCCGATTAGCTATGTCTCAATACTAGATCCATCTCTCTCTCAAGGTGCTGCTCCAGCTTGTTTGAAAAAAGATATAGAAAAGTACTGTGAACTTGATGACTTTGAGTATGTGTGTGTAGATAAGTCTTGGGCATTTTACACTTCAAAGTTTGATCTTTTGGAGCTAAAAGGGCGTTACAAAAAGACAGGGCTTGACTTTATTTTTTCACCATTTCTTCTTCTTAGAAACTTTTATAAAGATAAAATAAAAAATGAACTCTCACTTTTTATATTGGTAAATGAGGATTATATGTCAGTGTGTATCTTTGATAGATCACAACTTAAATACGCTTCACTTTTAGACCTGCAGCAAGAGAGTGCATCTGATGATGAACTAATAATGGATGAGGATGATGAAGAGGAGTTAATCCTAGATGAGATAAAAAATAACAGTGTTGATCTAGAGGGGATCGATGTTGATGATGATATAGAGGGGCTTGATGATTTTGATGAACTAGACGATCTTGATGGATTTGATGATATGGATGACTTTGAAGATAACGGTGATATGCAGGAGGCTCCAAAAGAGAGTCAAATGAGTGTTGAAGATATGGTTGAGGGTGATGGATTTGGTGAAGATTACCATAGGTTTTCATTGATCCAAAGTGCAGTTGGCATGTTTTACAAAGACCCAAAATTTGATGGGGATTTTATACAAAATGCATATATCGCCGATGGTGTATCACTAAGTCCTGAATTTAAAAAGTTTTTAGAAGAAGAGATGTTTCTAAATGTAGTGATTAGAAAAATAGACCTTGCACAAGAGATCTGTGATCTTGCAAAGGCGGAGAAAAAATGAGTTACAGCTATATAAAACCTCGTAAAAAAACTCTACTAACACCTGAAATGAAGCTGCTTTTTGCTTTTTTTTCTATGAGTATTGTTATGCTTGTTGGTACATATGTTTTTCTTTTATATAAAGATGCTATGTTTATAGAGGACAAAAGAAATATAGCTGCAAAAAAAGAGAACTTAAAAGAGAGCATAAAAGATATGGAGGTAAAAATAGCTTACATAGAGCAGCAAAATACAACATCTTCAAGGATCTTTACTCAAAACTCTGTTTTAAAAGACTCTATAAAAAATCTTTTTGATCTAGTGCCTCAACGTATTACGCTCTCCCGTGCAAAGCTTTTAGAAAATGGTTTAGTTCTTTATGGGATCACACCAAATAAAGATGTATATAACTTTATGTTAAATGCACCACTTCGCTCTATTTTTCATAGAACATATAGTAGTTTTTATCCTGTAGAAGGTGGTTGGTTAAGGTTTGTTTCAACAAACTATATGGATGAAGATGAATTTGCAAGCCTAGTAGTCGACAAAGGTGTGGAGGCTGTTGATGAGTAGTATTTCAAGACAGAGTATTTATATTATTTTGCTCTCAACACTGCTTCTTATCTTTGTGTTAGTTTTCTCTTTTAACGCACTGATTCCAAAGGGAAAGGAGTATAGACTCCAAAGAGTTCAGTTATCAAAAGAGTACAAAGATTTGCAGCGCTACCAAGATTATGACGAACAAGTATATGACGAGCTAAAAACACTCCAAGCTAACCATAGACACATAATAACAGCTTTTGATACAGAGTTTGACAAAGAGAGGTTTGAGAAAAAGTACAAAGAGATGTTTAAATCTTTAGAGGTCAAAAGTGTGGAAAATAATGCTACAGAAGATGGTTTTAGAGTTTACGAGGTCAAAACAAGCTCAAAAATAAGCACACCAACTACATTTTACAAGTTTTTAGAAGAGGTTAACAAAAGTGATTGGATTGTTGCTATAAAGTTTCCAATAGACTTTGAAAGAGATGCAGATATGATAACTTCAAAGTTTCAGATGAGGGTCTATTCTAACGCTAAAGACTCAAACACATCAAGGTTAGAGAAAAAGTAACCCCTTAGTTTTGGGTCTATTTTTAGTTTTCGCATCCTCTCTTTAAACTCTTTTGGCATAGCTATATTTTCACTAGTGTATGGAGCTATAAAAATAAGATCTTTATAAAAAGAGATAACAAATTTTCTACCAACTACTAAGCTATCTACACCCTCTAACAACTCTCTTTCATTGGAACTTATCATATAGTCCTTTGATTTTAAGTACTTGTCTATAGTATATATATCTGATCTTGTGTTTTTTGTAGATCTAAAATGGGCAAAGTTTTTAGTTATTTGTAGTTGTGTTTGATCTATGATCATATCTACATCTTTGTCTATGTACTCAAAACTCCTTTTGATCCCATCAAGATACTCAGTGATTAGCGGGTTCGTGTGTCTGTGTCTAAACTTGTTTCTAGTGTAACTCTCATCAAAGTTACTGTCATCCTCAAAGTATTTTATGTTTTTAGCTTTTAAATACTCTAAAAGTTCACTTTTATCTAGGTGAAGTAGTGGTCTAATAAGGGTGTAGTTTTGTTTTTGTTGGATGCTTTTCATACCTGAGAGTTCTGCACAACCAGCACCTTTGCAAAACTGCATCAGCATCCACTCAAACCTATCGCCTAGATGATGAGCTGTTAAAAGGTTTTCATAGGTATGATCTTTTATTAGTTTTTCAAAAAACTCATATCGAACAACCCTGGCATTTGCTTCAAAATTTTTATCTATTTTTTTAGCAGTATGTACAAAACATTTAAGGTCATGTTTTTTAGCTAAATCTTTAGCGTAAGAGACCTCCTCTTTGCTCTGATCTCTTAAACCAAAATCAACTATGGCTATATCAAAATCAACACCAGCATCTAAGAGGATGAAAAAAAGTGCAGTTGAATCAACACCACCAGAGAATGCTAAAAGGTTTTTAGAAGTTTTAAGACTCTCAATACTCTTATCTTTTAGCATAAACCTTAGCCCTGTTTAGTTGTAGACTTTAGCTGTTAGTGTATCTGCAACTAAAGATGTGATCTTAGCCTTGTAGATTTTGCCATATACGATCTCAGCCTCATCATCAACTCTATCATTTACATAGATCTCACCATCGATCTCTGGTGCCCAAATAAGCTCTTTTGCACTCAGTAGCAACTCATGCTCTTCACTCTCTCCATCGATCACGATCTCTACCTCTTTACCAATACGAGATTTCAAAGACTTTTCTAAAACTTCTGCTTGGATCTCAGCTAAGATTTCGGCTCGGTCGTGGATAACCTCTTCATCTATCTTGCCTTTCATATCGTAAGCTGAGGTTGTTTCTTCGTCTGAGTACTCAAAGATATTTATCCGATCAAATCCAAAGTTTTTAGCAAACTCTCTCATCTCTTCAAACATCTCTTGGCTCTCACCCGGATGTCCCACTATAAAGCTTGTGCGGATAAAAGAGTTTGGGAGTGACTTCATATACTCTAAAAGCTCAAGTGTCTTGTCTTTACCAAAACCACGCTTCATTATGCGAAGCATATCATCGTTTATATGTTGGATCGGCATATCAAAGTAGTTATGAAAGATTTTTGAATCTGCTATGTTTTTTAGTAGCTGCATAGTTGTAGTTGATGGGTAGAGGTAGAGGATCCTAGCACTTTTAACACCCTCAATCAGCTCAATCCTCTGGATCAAAAGGCTAAGCCCATCTTTTATGTTTTGATCTCTAAGGTAAGATGAACTATCTTGTGAGATAAAAGAAAAATCATAATACCCACGTTTTACCAAAGACTCAACCTCAAGGGCTATGGACTCAAGTGAGCGTGAGTTAAGCTTACCTTTAAAAGAGGGTATAGCACAAAATGAACAAATCTGATTACAACCTTCTGATAGTTTTATGTAAGCATGATAGTTTGAGCCAGTAACTACACGATCAGCCCTATCTATAAGATAAACTTCATCAGAAAATCTGCTTTCTTTTTTAGCTAAAAGCTCATCAATTCGTTCATAATCTCCAACACCGGTAAATATATCAACTTCAGGAATCTCAAGAGACAACTCCTCACGATAACGCTCACTCAAACATCCGGCAACCACTAAAAGGCTACCATCTTTTCTTTGATCATGAAGGTTTAAGATGGTGTTTACAGATTCCTCTTTTGCTGCATCTATAAACCCACAAGTGTTTACTATGATCACATCAGCCTTAGTTGAGTCATCTGTAAGTGAGAAGTTTTTCAGTCTACCCATCATAACTTCTGTATCTACAAGGTTTTTGTTGCAGCCTAAAGAGACTACATGGAGTTTGTTTGACATGTTTTGTTGCCTTCGTTTATGTGTTTAGATCCCCGGGTCAAGCCCGAGGATGACAAAAAGATCAAGCCCGAGGATGACAAAAAGGTCATTCCCAACTTCACCCTCGTCATTCCCAACTTGATTGGGAATCTAATTATACAGTATAATCCTTTTATGAAAATATATGATGTAATTATACTCGGTGCAGGTGCAAGTGGGCTTATGTGTGCAGCTAACCTAGGTAAAAAACTAGATGTAGCCATAGTCGATGTAAATCAAATGTGCGCAAAAAAACTAAAAATTTCTGGTGGTGGAAAGTGTAATATAACCAACAAGTATGTAGATGTAAAAAACTTCGATGGCAACAGTGAACTGATAAAAAGTGTTTTAGATAGGTTTAGCAAAGATGATATGCTTAAGTTTTTAAAAGATAACAATATAGAGCTAGAACTCAGAAAAAACAGATACTACTTTTGTAAAAGATCATCTAGTGAGATCATAGATCTCTTAAACAAAAAAACTTCCTTTGCAAAAAAATACCTAAGTACAAAAGTTATAAGCGTTAAAAAAACTGATGATATATTTGAGATCAATACAGATAAAGGGGTTTTAAGATCACGTAGTGTTGTTGTTGCCACTGGTGGTGAGAGCTACAAAAACGTAGGAGCGAGTGATATAGGCTTAAAAATAGCAGAGAGTTTTAATATAGAGGTAAAAGAGTTTACACCAGCACTTGCGGGTTTAACAGTTCAAAAACAAGAGTTTTGGATGAAAGAGCTTAGTGGACTCTCTTGTAATGTTGAGATGAAAGTGGATGATAGGGTTATAAAAGAGGAGATGCTTTTTGCCCATAAAGGTATAAGTGGGCCAGCTGTTCTCTCAGCTTCACTTTATTGGAAAAAAGGTAACATTAGTATCGATTTTTTACCAAATAAAAATATATTTAAACTGATTAGTGGTAGTAAGAAGCTTTTGTCTTCTGTTATACCACTACCTAAAAGACTGTCAAAGTCATTACTAAAAGCTTTGGACATAAAAGATGTTGAGTGTAAAAAGATAGATTCAAAAACTAAAGAAAATCTAAGAAGTATACACAACTACACTTTTGCACCAGCGGGAAATTTTGGTTTTAGTAAAGCCGAAGTTAGTCGCGGCGGAGTTGTAGCAGATGAACTTGAATATGATACTTTTGAGGCTAAAAAAGTGAAAAAACTTTACTTTGTAGGTGAAGTTGTCGATGTTACAGGTGAGCTTGGAGGTTACAATTTCCAATGGGCTTTTGGTAGCGGTATGATTTGTGCTAATAGAATAGCACAACTATAATTATTTTTTAAAAATTAATATTTAATTCATTCACATTTATGTATAATCGTTGGAATTATATTACAGATGAGAGTTTAGACTAGCATAAGGATACAAGATATGAGTAGTTATAAAGTGTTTTTTGCATCTTTTTTACTGATCGTTTCAGTTTTATTTACGGGATGTGGGGATGACAACAGCGATAAACCACAAAGTTCAC
>JBEPWC010000065.1:0-6655 GCA_041642615.1 Sulfurimonas sp.
AACAACTTGGCAAATGTTAATACAAACGGTTTTAAAGAGGATAACGTAGTCGTTGGGGACTTTATGCGTTTGTATAAAGAAGCTAGGGATGAGCTTCCTAATGAAAATCAGACAAAAGAGGCTGCACAGTTTATCAATAGAACTATGGCAAAAACACCACATATAGTTGACCAGTACACTAATCACAATGTTGGTCAGATGCAAAAAACCAAAAACGATTTAGATGCAGCTCTCTCTAATGAGGGTCTGTTTTTTCTTGTAAAGACACCACAGGGGGTTAGTCTAACACGTGATGGGTCTTTTACTAAAGATGATGAGGGTAAGTTGGTTACAAAGCAAGGGTACGAGGTTTTACCTAGTGACTATTTTGAATCACAAAACAGTATCAACTTTACTGAAACAGAGACAAATGTCAACATAGATAAAAACGGTCAGATTTTCACAATGGCACCAGATGGTTTTAACCAAGTTCAAAGGCAAAAACTTTTTATTGCTAATCCAGATAATTTAGATATGCTAAAAAAAGTTGGAGATAACCTTTATGAGTATAAAGGTACCCAGCAGTTGGAGCCTATGCAAGAGAGCGGGGCAGTTGTCCAAGGGTTTGTAGAAAAAAGCAATGTAAATCCTGTAAAGATGATGACACAGATGATCGAGACTAACCGCTTGGTTGGGATGTACCAAAAAGTTATGGATTCACAAATGAATGACATGAACCGTGATGCAATTGAAAAAATAGCTAAAAAAGCTTAATATAAAGGGAATAAAAGATTCCCTTAAATTTATAAAATAAATTAAAGGATTATAATTATGATGCAATCACTCTACACTGCTTCAACAGGGATGCTTGGGATGCAGACACAGATCGATACAACAGCCAATAATATTGCCAATGTAAATACTATAGGGTTTAAAAAATCTCGTGCAGAGTTTGCTGACCTTATGTATGATGTTATGGAGTATGCAGGAACAGCTACAAGTGACACTACAAAAAGTCCAACCGGTATTGAGGTTGGTTTGGGTACTAGACCAACTGCTGTAAATAAAATATTTTCTGAAGGATCGTTGAAACAAACTGATAATCAACTAGATATGGCAATAACTGGCCGTGGCTTTTTTAAGATGGAGCTTCCAGATGGAACAGAGGTTTACTCAAGAAATGGTGCATTTAAGATTGATGATAATGGTACCATTGTAAATAGTGATGGCTATAGGCTAACACCTGAGATTGTAGTACCACAAGATGCTACAAATGTAAATATTGGTACAGATGGAATAGTAACCGTAGTGCAACCAGGACAAACAGAAGCTACTCAAGTTGGGCAAGTTACACTAACAAACTTTATAAATCCAGCAGGTCTTCACTCTATGGGGGATAACCTTTATGTTGAAACAGATAGTTCTGGTCAGCCTATTGAGGGTGTACCTGGGATAGATGGACTTGGAAGTATCAGGCAAGGTTTTGTTGAACTTAGTAATGTTGAATTAGTTGTAGAGCTAACAGATCTTATAACAGGTCAGCGTGCATATGACTCTAACTCTAAAGTGATCACAACAAGTGATGAAATGCTACAAACAACAAACAATCTAAAAAGATAGTTTTTATTTTAAAGGTCTATATATGGAATTTATAAGTATTGAATATATGCTTTTTGTTACATCAGCTCTATTTGTGATGAGTTTTTTATACAATCTAAGACAAAGAAAAATGTTGCATAAGACTATATCTGAAAAGTCTACAACGCCAGATGAACCATTTTATGATCTTGTGACGGATCTACCAAACAGGAAAAATATTGAAATCATAATAAATGAGAATATCAAAGTAGCATCAAGGCGCAATAAAACGTTTTGTATTTTGGCTTTGAAAGCTTTGGACTATTTTGAAATAAAAAACGATTCAATAGAAAACTCAAATAGACTCTCTATAGATATAGCTGATGGTATACTATCTTCAATAAGAGATGAAGATACAGCTGCTAGAGTGTCTCAAGATGAGTATATAGTTGTTTTTAATGAGTATTTGGAAATTGAAAATTTCGATATACCAATGGATAGAATTAGTAAAGCCCTAAAAGGTAAAAACATTAGATATTCCTATATAACTTACCCAGATGATGCTGATACTGCAGAGACACTGATTAATGGGGTTATAGAGAAATTATAAGCCCCTTTTATTATATTTCAAATACATTTTCGCTATAATCTCAAAATTATTTTTAAATATATAGGGATTTTTAATATGCAAAAAGCAAATATAAATGGAAAAGTTTGGAGATTTGGTAAAGATATCGATACAGATTTGATCATTGCCGCACGCTACCTAAATACTTCAGAACCTTCAGAGTTAGCTAAACACGTTATGGAAGATGCTGATCCGGAATTTGTTACTAAGATGGATAAAGGTGACGTGATAGTAGCAGGTGAAAACTTTGGATGCGGAAGTAGCCGTGAACATGCTCCTATTGCACTTAAGGCTGCTGGTGTTGCTGCAGTTATAGCTCCTACTTTTGCAAGAATTTTTTATCGAAATGCATTTAATATGGGATTACCTATTTTTGAGTTAAATGAGAGTGCTGAGATAAATGAGGGTGATGAAGTGAGTGTAGATATGGATGCTGGAACTGTGACTAATAAAACTACGAACAAAACTTACAATTTTACACCGATCCCAGATTTTATGCAAAAACTGATTGATTCTGGTGGATTGATGAACTTTGCACAAAATGAGATAGAGGAAAGTAAATAATGAAAACATATAAAATAGCACTTATAAAAGGTGATGGAATTGGTCCTGAAATCATAGATGAAGCTACTAAAGTTTTAGATTCTGTTGCGTCTTGCTTTGATTTTGACTTTAAGTATGAAGAGGCTTTAATGGGTGGGTGTGCTTATGATGAAACAGGTGATCCACTTCCTCAAGAGACTATTTCAACGGCACTAAATAGTGATGCAGTTTTATTTGGTGCAATTGGTGGTGAAAAATGGGATAATCTTCCACGTGAGAAAAGACCTGAGAGTGGACTTTTAAGATTTCGTAAGGAACTTGGTGTTTATGCAAACCTTCGTCCTGCCGTTGTTTATGATGAGTTAGTTAATGCATCTTCATTAAAGCCAGAAGTTGTTTCTGGTGTTGATCTAATGGTTGTTCGTGAGCTTATAGGTGGGATCTACTTTGGTGAGCCAAAAGGGCGTGATGAAAACAAAGGCTGGAACACTATGGTTTATACAAAAGATGAGATTGTCCGTATAGCCCATACCGCTTTTAATATAGCTATGGAGAGAGGTAAAAGAGTTTGCTCGATCGATAAAGCAAATGTTCTAGATGTTTCTCAGCTTTGGCGTGAGACTGTTGAAGAGGTGGCAAAAGAATACCCAGATGTAGAGCTTAGCAATATGTATGTAGACAATGCTGCAATGCAGTTGATCCGTGATCCAAAACAGTTTGATGTGATGCTTACAGGGAATATTTTTGGTGATATTTTAAGTGATGAAGCTTCTATGCTATCTGGATCAATTGGTCTTTTACCATCAGCCTCAGTTGGTGCTAAAATAGGTGTTTATGAGCCAATCCACGGTTCAGCACCAGATATTGCAGGTCAAGGTATTGCTAATCCAATCGCTACAATTAGCTCAGCATCTATGATGTTGAGATTTGCACTTGGCGAAAATGAAGCTGCAGATAGAATTGATGCTGCTATAAAAAGAGCTTTAAAAGAGGGTTATCGTACTCAAGATTTAGCACAATACGATGCTAAAGAGGTGTGTTCAACAAGTGAGATGGGCTCAATAATTGCAAACTATACAGCAAAGTAGATAGATGCAAACGCTTACATTAGCAAACATATATGAACTTCAAGGGCTTAAAGATGAAGCCCTTGAGATATACAAGGAGATTTTGAAAAAAGATCCTGCTAATAGTGAAGCAAAAATTGCTATAAGAAGACTATCTGGAATTAGAAAAAAGTTTTTAAATGTAAATGAAGAGATGAAAGATTTTTTTGTAAAGATGGATAGCGACATAGAGATAAATGAATTTGAAAGGTGGCTCTTAAAATCATGGAACTAGAAGATGCAATACTCTCAACTCTAAAAGAGATCGAAGATAAAGGTAAGTCTAAACTGCTTCAACCTAAGAAAAAAAAACAAGATGAACAAAAAGTTCAAAAAGAGCAAAAACAACAAAAGATTGAGCCTGTAGAGGAAGATGTAGAGTCTATAGAAGATTCTAGTTTGGATGAGAGAGCTTATCTGAGATCTATTCGTGAGCGTCTTTTAGTTTTATTTGAAGGGTTCCAAGCTCCAAATAACTCAAATATAGAAGCTAAGATCGATCTAACTCTAAACTATTTAGAATATGTTTTAGCTTCGATCGATGCAAGATTAGAAAAATTAAATTAAGGTAGATCCCTGTATGGCACAATATAGAGTTTTAATAGACGCAAACGATGAAAAAGGTCTAGTTTATAAGGTATCAACAATATTTTTTGAAAAAAAGTTAAATATACTAACAAATAATGAGTTTGTCGATAAAGTCAATGGCAAGTTTTTTATGCGTAGTGTTGTTGAGGGTGATGTTAAAGCTCAGGAGCTGACACAGCTTATTGAAAAAGAGTTACCATCAAGTGCAAATGTAAATGTGCTAGAGCCTAAGAAGAAAAATATTGTCCTTATGGCTACAAAAGAGATGCATGCCTTGGGTGATATACTAATTCGTCATGAAGAGGGTGAATTAGATGCAAATATACTTGGTGTAATATCTAACTACGATCATCTTGAGTCTTTTGTAAATAAGTTTGATATACCTTACTTTACAGTGTCTCACGAAGGTTTAGACAGAGCTGAGCATGAGCAAAAAGTACTTGATAAATTATCAGAGTTTGAAGATATTGATTACATTGTTTTAGCTAAATATATGCGTATCTTAACACCTAGGTTTGTTGAAGAATATGAAAACAAGATCATAAACATTCACCACTCATTTTTGCCTGCATTTATAGGGGCTAACCCTTACAAACAAGCATATGACAGAGGTGTAAAGATTATTGGTGCAACAGCACACTTTGTAAACAATAACCTAGACGAAGGTCCAATCATCTCCCAAGAGGTTATCCATGTTGATCATGCATATTCTTGGAGGGATATGCAAAGAAGTGGTAGAAATGTAGAAAAAATAGTTCTTTCACATGCACTAAAGCTAGCTTTAGAAGACAGAATATTTGTATACGCAAACAAGTCTGTGATATTTTGATGATTATATATGACAAAATTTAATTTAGTATTGGTTCACCCCCAAATTCCAAACAATACAGGTGCGATCGGAAGACTGTGTGTAAATGCCGGTGCATCGCTTCATTTGATCAAACCCATAGCGTTTGATATAGATGAAAAAGCGGTTCGTCGTGCAGGGCTTGATTACTGGGATAAGCTTGATCTGCATGTTTGGGAGAGTATAGATGAGTTTTTTCTTAAAAATGAGATCAAAGATAACGCTTATTTTGCCACAACTAAAACAGATAAACCATACTTCGAAGCTAGGTTTAAAGAGGGTGATTTTATATTTTTTGGAAGTGAGACAGCTGGGATTCCAGAAAACATACTTAAGAAGTACAAAACACAAAACATAACGATCCCAATGACAGAAGATGGACGTAGCTTAAACCTAGCTATAAGTACAGGTATAGTATTATACGATGCTATACGCCAAAACTACTAACATTAGGAGAAATAGATGGGTTTTTTAGATGTTATAATGATCACACTGTTTGTATTGTTTATGATCTTTATACAAAGAGGGTACCACCAAAAAAAATCTCAAGAGAGAGAAGAGATGAGAAAAAAACAGCAAGAAGATTCTTTAAAATAATCTCTCAGCCAAACTCTCAACAATAGCTTCAAATCTATCAAATGCAGTTTGTGCATTTTTTATAAATATAGACATTTTGTTTCCTTTTTTCTTTATTTTAATTAAAAATGAAATAAAAATATAAAAATATTGCAAAATGACATATTTTTCTTTACTTTATTTCAAATTTTAAATATAATTTGTCAATAATCTAACAAGTGGAGGTGTATTATGAATAGTTTTGCTAGCATAGTTGAAGAGATCAAAAGTATTATATCTACCGATTTTGATGGTAAAAAAGTTTTTGACAAAGATGTAGCAGATGCCCTTGGAATATCTCAGATGAACTTTGCTACTATGAAAAAAAGAGATAAGATCCCATTTGCTGAGCTTTTAGACTTTTGTGCAAAAAAATCAATATCTATAAACTGGATGCTTTATGGTCAATCTCCTGAGAGTCTTGTAGAGGCTACAAACAGGTTTTATATGGTTAAGTTTTTGGGTGATGTAAATGTAAGTGCTGGTGGTGGAGCAGAAGATCAAGAGGGTGAGGTAAGTCAGATTCAGATCCCTGAAGAGTTTGTTATAATGCTTGGCGGTCAAAATGAACTTAAAAATATAGAAGCTGTGAATGTTTCTGGTGATTCTATGGAGCCAACCTTTAGTTATAACGATATAGTGTTTGTAAATAGAGCAAGGTATCAAGAGCGTGCTGTTAGGAGAGATACAAAACTGAACTAAAAACAATGGAAAGACCATAAAGGGAGGAAATGATGACTAAAAAACTGTTGCCCATGCTGGCAGGCCTGG
>JBEPWC010000065.1:6665-8489 GCA_041642615.1 Sulfurimonas sp.
ACCATAAGAACTGAGGGTGGATTATTTATAAAGAGGGTTCAAAAAAGACTTGATGGAAAATTTGATATAATTTCCGATAACGACGTTTATACAACTCAAGTTTTAGAACCATGTGATATGGAAGTCATAGGAAGAGTTGTAAGTAGATTTGGTGAGGTTGATTAAGGGATGATAATGAAACTAATTTCTTTTTTTGTTGTAGCTTTTTTTGTTGTTGGTTGTTCCAAGCAGCCAGTAGCTACAAAAGATAAGAACAATATAAAAGAAACTATTGAACTTAAAAATACAATAGTAGACCTAGAAAAGTTTGAGCAAAATGCTTCGAGCTACTTAAAAAACCTAGAGATTAAAAACACCTTTATAGAGCAAAAAGATTTTTACGATAAGTATTTTAGAGTTTGGAATAGCATACCTAGTGACTCAAAAGAGACTTCTATGTGGCCGTTTAATGTATATAGCAACACAGATATGTATGGAGAAAATTTAAAGCTTATAAAAGACTCTTTTTTTGATGACCTGCTCATAGATGCTAACTTTAAAGAGTATAAAAGTTTAAATCAAAAAGCGATAACACTAGATCATTTAGATATTAGAACATTCCCGTCATCTCTACCAATGTTTAGAGATCCTAGTATAGCTGGTGAGGGTTTTCCTTTTGATTATGTTCAAAACTCCACAATCGGTGCCAATAAACCTGTGTTGATATCTCATTATTCTAAAGATAAAGAGTGGGTTTTTATATTTACGAGTTTTGCATCAGGGTGGGTTAAATCAAAAAATATTATAGCTATAAAAGATAAGTATACAAAAGAGTGGCAAAAGGCTAAGCAGATCTTTTTTGTTAAAGATGATATACCACTATACGATGAATCTGGAAGATTTTTATTTAGATCAAGAGTAGGAATGATGCTACCACTTATAGCTGAAGATGAAAAACACTATACAGTTTTGACTCTAAGTAGATACAAAAGTGATCAACCAAACTACCATAAAACAAAAGTACAAAAAGAGTTTGCTCATAAAGAAGTTATGAGTTTTACTAAGAAAAATATTGAATCTATCTTTGATGAAGTAGCTAAAAGTAAGTACGGTTGGGGCGGTATGTTCGGGCAAAGGGATTGTTCTTCAACAATAAGAGATATCTATGTACCATTTGGCGTTTGGCTACCTAGGAACTCTTACCAACAGTCAAATATTGGTACGCAGATCTCTTTTGATGGCTTGGACGACGAACAGAAGATAGAGCTTATAAAATATAAGGGCATACCCTTTAAGACTCTATTATATAAAAAAGGTCATGTTTTAGTTTATGTTGGCATTAAAGATGGGGATGTGGTTGCTTATCATAACACATGGGGAATAAAAACTATAGACAAAAATGAAAATGAGGGTAGAATTATTGTTGGTAAAACAATGTATAGCTCACTGAGGCTTGGAGAGGATCAAAAAGATTACGATAAAGACTCAGAGATTTTAAAAAATCTCCTAAGCATGAATACTATTGTAGACTAAGCTTTTATATCAAGTAGTGAACCAAACATCTCATCTTGTGTTTTAATGCTTGAAACATTTGCCTCTGTAGCTTTTAAAGAGACCATCTGATCTGGGATCTCTTTTGCTATGTTTGTTTGGCTTTTAGAGTAGTTTTGATCAGTGGATTCTTTAACATTTGCAGTTACTGAACCTGCTGTATTATTCATTGTTGTACTTTTTGGAACAAAACCATCAGTATTTGAATTTGCTACGTTATGAGCACTTGTATTTAACATACTCTTATGAGCAGTTATTGAAGATATATTGTTCGACATGTTCTTTTTAGTTATC